>NZ_LBAW01000003.1 GCF_001648595.1 Legionella bozemanae
ATTTCAATGCCTTAAACCAAATTTTTTTGTCTATCTCTCAGGCTTTATGCGCGGTACGTAGGAGGTTAAATTCACGAGGTTCTCTCAGGAACCAGTCACAGTACGTAGGTGGTGGGGATAAAACCTTTAGAAGGTTTGAGGATTTTTATAATAAATCCTCAATTTTTTTGCCATCCATCCATTATCTGGAAAAGTTGTCCCTGGCACTTCCCAAACCCCGGTTGCAAAAGCACCAGCTCCCCACAAAATTGAAAATATATGCGCATCAACTGCTGCTTTTAATTGGTCAGAGTTATTGTGAGCCCAATTGAAGTTATTTAACGTCAAGCACTGGCTCGCATTTTTACCAGCACACAAACTGTAACCATTGGGTAAATGAGCAATATCAACATTAACCCAGGAAACAATATTGCTTAAATCCGGTTGTAAGTTTGGGTCACCAAAAAAATATACCGGAGCAGAACCTTCTTCATGAGCTTCTAAAACAGGCTCATTTTGTGTAGGGATATGGGCCGCTGGGATTTGCCATAACATGGCAGGTATGTAATTTTTTCCTGCTTGTTGTCCTAGCCCTTCACTAATTTTTTTAGTCATTGTTAGAAAATTTTGCCATGCAGCATCATTGTAAAACGTTGCCTGATTCATAAGTAAACTGGGAAATTTACTACTGTAATCATCAGCGCCATAACGATCAAAATAAATAAAATCAGGCTTGTATTTACTGCTAAATAATTCAAAGCGTTTTAAATCGGCCAAAACCTTATCAACATAGGGTTGAACTGCCGTTGCTCCCTGATGAATCCACCATCCCCCTTCAGGCGCCGCGGAAATATTTTCATGAACGCCTAGGGCAACATACGGTCCAAAGTATTTGGCCATCCAGTTTTGGGCTTGTAACCAACCATTAAAATTATCTGAGAAATCGGGAATGTTATTATTTGGAGTTGCCGCGATACACTGAGGCATCACATAATCATTAACACAAGTGGAAAAAGCTTGACCCGCAGTATAATTATCCGTTTTAGACTTTAACCATACCAACAAATCCGTTGGGGTACCCTGAGCCATGACCGGTTTATTATCCCAACCATAGGTGCAATTGGTGTAATCCATTTTTTTAGCCATCATGCAATAAGCATTCGCAAGCGCTTGGCCAACGGGTATATATAAAGACTGAACTGTCTCCACACGATTTGTATTTCCTAAATAGCCAAGCATATCTGGGTTTAATAATATGGTGCCAAAGGTTCCCGTATTGCTGTACGCATTAGCCTCCAACGTTTTAGACAAAAACATGAGATTAAAGAAATGTTTTGTGAGATCATCTACATGAGTCACGCTGTCTGTATTCCAGCCCCCACTGAGTTGCCAGCCGTACTCCACTAAAACAGGATTAACAGGATAGCCCGTATTCGTTTTTATATTTTTGGCCATGTTAATCATATTCCAAATTTTATAAGGGGTTTCAATTTTTCCAGGATCCCCATCACCACCAGCACCATTGTAGGTAAACACTGAATCGATGCGAATATTAGTCGGTTCTTGCAGTGCTCCGTTTGTTATGGTTCCCATGGCTAGGTAGTTTGGCCAACCAGAAACAGTAGCGTTATTTTTAGTTTGACCATAAGAAAGAGGTGAGGTGATTATTGTGAAAAGAATCAAAAAATTGAGAACCATTTTTTTCATTGAATATTTCCAAAGATAAAAAATATTCAAATTATACTATAATTGATCAATTTAATCCAAAAATGATTATGTCCTTATTATCATCTCCATTTTATTTTCTATTTTGTTTCAACTAAATTACAAAGCACTCTCTGAAGCCTTGTTTTCATTAATTGTTTTTTCAAGGATTGCTTTTTTATCTGGCCATTGCTGAATTAATGACTTGTTTAATTGGGAACAATGTTCAGCAAACCAAGGCCCTACTTGCACCAAGATCAATGGTATTTTAGGTTTGATACATGTTTCAAACTCTTTCCGCGCTTCTTTTTTACACAGCTCCTTATTTTCAAGGCAGTTTTTTATAATGTCATCGGTTAATTGCTGCCAATTTTCTGGTGGAGCCACCCCTAAAAAAGATTCAGTCATGATCTTTGCCAAAATATTTTGGCTCATCGATGCAAATTTTTGGGGATCAATTTTTTCTTCGCAAAACTCATGGCGTAAAAGTTCATTGACTTGTTTTCCAACCCGTTCTACTTCATCCATGTTGAAACATGGAGTTAAGTTAGTACCCGATTGTGGGATAGTGTTTGCAATGAGTAAATTGCAGCTTAAAACAAGACCTAGACACATTAATATCCTTATCATGTTCTTATCCTTAATAACGCCCTTAATAAAAATGAATATAGAAGAAAAATCAGGAACATTCTATTTGGCAAGGTTAAAGCGGATACATAGAGCAGTGCCCAAAATTCTGCATCCTTGCTGCATTACCGAAATATAATGTCGCTATCATCAGATTTTATTTCACGAGAAGAACCACTCCCAGGAGCAAGGCCGCATAAATCCTTAGCTTTTTCCTTAAAACCGTGTGCTTGGGAAAGCTTTTTTTGCAAAAACCGGCTAGTGTTGATGGCTTCTTTCGAATTGTCTTGTGACCAATAAGCCATAGTCATTAGAAAAATAAGCGTCAAACCTGTCTCTTCAATAGCACGGTGATAATAAGTTGCTCCGCGTTGCGCTGCCTCTCTCCACCATTGTACTGTTCGGCTCACTCGCAAAAGTGCGGGAATTTGCACATGAATATGTCCCATCTCCAGTTGCGCCCAAAGCATTTGTCTCACCACATTGCGATGGCTTTGCAATACTTGAAACCAAGCCATTAAGAGTTTATGTAAACGCTCTGAGGTATTTAGTTCCATTATTTCTGGTTGCTCTGCTCTTGCCAGCATTGCTTTGTCCGCCCTATCGAAAAAAGCGTCTACCAACTCATTTTTTTCACGGAAACAAGAGCGAATATCCTCTAGATTCACGTTAAGTCGTTTGGCAATATCAAATAACCTCACATTCTCCCATGAAGTTTGTTCCGCAAGAGAGAGTGCAGCATCTACAATTTCATCCACAGTCACGTGTGCTTTTTTCATAGTTAAAGTCCTTTTCTCAAACTCTATACTATAGGTATAGGAACAATTTACTGCCTTCTCAACTTAAAACATGTTTGGTATGACGAGTCACCCTTATCTATCATTGCATGAATAAGGATAACTAAAGACACTTTAAACTTATGAAAACGACTTATGAGGATCAATAACAAATTTTTTAGGCACACCACGGTCAAATTCAACATAAGCACGGGGTGCCTCATCTAAAGTAATAACAGAAACATTGACCGCTTTTGCTATTGGAAGTCGATCGTTTAAAATAGCCATCATTAGACCATAATTATATTTCATTACTGGCGTCTGACCTGTGGCAAATGACAGTGATTTTGCCCAACCTGTACCAAGATGCAAACTCAAAATACCTTTTTTTGCAGCTTTATCTACAGCACCTGGATCTTCTGTGACATATAAACCTGGGATGCCAATGGCACCAGCTGCCCGGGTTACCTCCATCAATTGATTGAGCACCACAGCAGGCTCTTCAATCGTTTTTCCATCTGCAGCATGGCCTCTCGCTTCAAACCCAACGCAATCAATAGCGCAGTCGACTTCAGGCACTCCTAAAATTTGCTGGATTTGTTCACACATAGACACATCCAAAGAGGGATTGACCGTTTGACAGCCAAAGCTTTTGGCATGAGCTAGCCGATCTTCATTGACATCACTAATAATGACCACAGCTGCGCCAAGGAAAAATGCAGAAGCAGCTGCCGCAAGACCAACAGGGCCCGCACCCGATATAAAGACAGTTGATCCTGATTTAACACCCGCTTTGATACAGCCGTGATAACCCGTAGGTAAAATATCAGACAGACACGTTAAATCACGAATTTTTGCTAGGGCCTGATCTTTATCAGGAAATTTTAATAAATTAAAATCTGCGTACGGAATCATGACATATTCTGCTTGCCCTCCAATCCAGCCGCCGAGATCAACATAGCCATAAGCGCCTCCAGCACGCGAATCATTTACATGGAGGCATACGTCCGTAAATTGTTCTTTGCAATTTTTGCAACGTCCACAAGCAACATTAAAGGGAACAGAGCAAAGATCGCCTACCTTGATAAACTCAACATCTGATCCTGCTTCAATCACTTCACCTGTAATTTCATGGCCTAAAACCATTCCTACCGGGGCTGTCGTTCTTCCTCTCACCATGTGCTGATCACTGCCACAAATATTAGTAGAGATCACTTTGAGTATCACTGCATGATTAATTTTGCTTCCTTTAGGATTAACAAATTTTGGGAAATCGATTGAATCAACTTGAACCGTTCCTTTACCGGTATAAATAACACCTCGATTTGTTTGCATTCCATACTCCTTAAAGAGATTAGGTGGAAAAATTCTTTTGATAAAAATCGAATAAAATTCCATTCAACACCTTCAGTTACTCATTTAAGTTTAGCTGTTATTGTCTTATTTTCTACCATTTTGCTGTGCTTGCCCACGGAATCATCCATGAGTGATTACCTGAGCTGAATCCAACGGACTACCCATGAATAAGTCGTGGGGAGGGAAAGTAGGCAGGGGGCATGACATAAAATCAAAATACCTCCATTCAGATAATCACAAAAGCTTACGTTCTGCGCTTTATGCGCAGAATCCAGCTCCGATCTTAAGCATATAAAAGTAGTAAAAAATAATTATTACAATCATTAGTGTACTAAGATGTATATATATATTTACATCTTCTATTGCAGGTACGTTATGGAAAACTATTTGATAAAAACCCCACATCTTGGTTTGCGCTTAATTAAAAAAGGGGATGACAAACATTTAAAACTTATAGAAAGAGATCCAGCAGTTAAAGAGTTTTTTCCTGAAGGTCTTTTAAACGATAAAGACATTAAGGATTATATTGATGAATGTCTGGTTGATTATGAAGAGAAGCATTTGCCCTGTTTTGTTATTTTTAAGCTATCTAATGACGAATTTGTAGGAGAATCCTATTTCAACCAGCTCGAATCTGGAGAAATAAAGGTAGGCTATCTCTTACATCAAAAATTTTGGCATAAAGGGTATGCTACCGAAATATTAAAAGGGCTTTTGCGCTGGGCAAGGAAGAACATAGAAACAGAGTATATTATCGCCTATGCCGACAGGAAGAATACTGCATCATTCCGGGTCATGCAAAAATGCGGTATGAAGTATTATAAAAAAGGGCATTATAAGGATATGGCATGTTATTTTTACCGCATCCGTAATCAATAAAATAAATCCAGGGTGTATTTACATTTCACTGCTTTGGGGCTCACTACAGAAAAAAGTAATTACATTTTTTATTACTTTTTCACAGAGGTTAAGTTGTTCTATCGTTATAAATTCATTAGGATTATGTGCCTGTTTAATATCACCAGGCCCGCAAATAACCGTAGGGATATGCGCATTTTGAATTATTCCCGCTTCCGTTCCATACGAAACTTTTAAGCGCTCCTTTATTCCTGTTACTACACGAACTATCCTCGTGATCGATGAATCCTCAAGAGCACGAAATCCAGGTGCATCAGAGGTTTCATCAAAATAAATCATTGCTTCGGAGTAGGTTTTTCTCATCTCAGGCAGTAGCTCATTATTAATATAATTTTCAATTTGACTGCGAAAATTTTCAATGAGAAATTGATTGATATAACGCACTTCAAGAATAAATTCACAAACTCCAGGAATTACATTCGTTGCATTGCCACCACTGACGATATTGACGGTTATTGTACTGAACGGACAATCATAATCATTATCAAACGGCCCATTTTCTTTTACATAACGAGCGATAGAATTAATATAAGAAATTAAACGACTCCCATACTCGATTGCATTACATCCTTCAAAAGCAAGAGAAGAATGAACCGCTTTTCCCTGTATCTGACAATGATAAAGCTTTCTGGATTTTCCGCCTATTATTGGTCGCATATTAGAAGGCTCCCCAACAATACACCCCTCTGGCCGAATGTCATTTTTTTTAAAAAAATCAATTAAATAATCTATACCGACACACCCTATTTCTTCATCACAAGTAAATGAAAAGTGTATCGGCTTCAACAGGTTCAACTTTTTAAACTCGGGAACAAGAGCGAGAATTACCGCAAGAAATCCCTTCATATCACATGCACCGCGACCATAAATTTTATTATCAGACCTTGTGGCTACAAAAGGATCTGTATTCCATATTTGCCCTCCTACAGGGACCACATCGGTATGACCTGACAGAAGAAGACCTCCCTCTGTTTGCCCATTACTTGCAGGAATTGTTGCAAATAAATTAACTCTGGATTCTGTCGGGCCAGGTATAATTTGCGAATGAATATGATGTAACTTAAACCAGTCATCTATTGTTTCAATGAGTTCCAGGTTCGCCATGTTGGAAATCGAATTGAAGCGGATGAGATGAGCTAACCATTGTAATGTATCCATTACCATCCTTGAGTGGACAATTAATAATCAATTTGGACCACAAATTATAACGTGTCAAGCAGTTGGACTCGTATACACTGCAAAATAAGCGCGTACGGAAGCTGAAAATTATCATTAATATGAAGCAATAAATCCCAGCAGCATCCTTTATTTAGATTATAATTAACTAAAAGGAATTATTTTCCCAAGGAGATTTATGAGAAATCTTCGTTTTAAAAAATCCTCAGTTGGATCAATTGGTGTTGAATTGGAACTTCAACTTATTGATCCGAAATCGTATTCGTTAATTTCCAAAGCCAAGGAGCTGATTAGAAATATTAAAACCGGCCCGAATCAGGTAAGAATCAAACCTGAGATAACGCAAAGCATGATTGAAATTAATACTTCGATCCATCAGTCCCCACAAACCATGTCACAGGAATTATTTGAATTGAAAGCCTATTTGTTAGAGCAAGCATCTAGCCTTGGGATTGCTATGTGCGGCGGCGGAAGCCATCCTTTTCAAAGTTGGGCCATGCAGAAAATATTTCCGACATTAAGGTATAAAAGTATTTCAAGGAGATATCGCTTTTTATCCCAAATGGCGACTGAATTTGGTCAGCATATCCATATAGGCTGCGGAAACTCGGAGAATGCACTTTATCTTACCCACGCGCTCTCGCGATATGTACCTCAATTAATTGCCCTCTCAGCCTCCTCGCCTTTTTATCAGAGTGTTAATACCAACTTTTGTTCATCCCGCTCTATAATGTTTAATGCCTTTCCGTTAAGCGGTGTTATACCTTATTTAATCAACTGGAACGAATTCTCGGACTATTTTTATAAAATGCGACGCCTGGGTATTATCACATCCATGAAAGATTTTTATTGGGATATCAGACCCAAACCCGAATTTGGCACGGTTGAAATTAGGGTTTTCGATACACCCTTAACCATCAAAAAAGTCATTTTAATTACCGCCTATATTCAGGCTCTGGCCATTTATTTATTGGAAGAAAGGCCCACGCAAGTAAGCAATGACCTGTATTATCTCTATAATCAAAACCGATTTGAGGCCAGTCGTTATGGTTTCGACGGTACTTTTATTAATCCTTACACAATGAAGCATGGTTTAATTGTTGACGACATATTTGATACGGCTGAGAAAATAAAAAAATATACGAGTCAATTAGGAAATTCTGACTACGTGGCCCAGTTATTGGATGAGGTAACCAATAAAATTAATGATTCCTTTGTGCTCCTACAAATATTGAAAAAAGTAGGTTCCTTACCTAAAGTTGTTGAAGAGCAATGCCGAATATGGTCCGAAGAGATGAAACAGCAAGAATATCATTACTGAGGATATATCAATGGATAATATGGTTATTGAATCGGATGAAAACGAGTTAAATCTTAATAAACAGCTGACACGCATCATAGGTGACTTTCTGGACCCGCTTGAGCTGGAGCTCCTACTAAAACACGCTAAAATCTCTTCATTCACCGCAGGTGAAACAATTGTGCATCAAGGAAAAAAAGCAGATGGAGTCTATGTCATTCTTGAAGGTACGGTTCGTGTAACCGCACAAATAATGAGCGAAGGCGTCACCAATATGGAAATGCTCCAGCCAGGTTATTTTTTTACGGTAAATAGTCTTATTGAAAATACAGCTTCATCTACATCTTTTATAGCATCTGATGCAGTTCTCTGTATCCATATATCAAGTAGTTACTTTGAATTGCTTGCTGATGATTTTCCGGAAACACGATATAAAATATTACAGGTTGTTGCCCAACAGATTTGCAACCGTTTAAAAACAATACATGACATCATTACTTCTTTTATTTCTAATTCGGATATGACAAGTTTGTCATTTTTTGAAAGAATTATTCATTCATTAAATCAACCCAAAAAAATTATTTTTGAAGAAAGTAAAATCGATAAGCGCGAAATAGAAAATCTACTTTCACTTAAATCATTTACTCAAGATGAAATTGATATCTTACTCAAACAGTTCATTATTTTGAATGCGCCAAAGAATTGTAAACTGGTCAATGAAGGGGATAACACAGCCTCATGCTACTTGGTTATTTATGGTGCGATTCAATCATGCATTATACAAGACAGCAAACTCGCTAAACTCTCGGTGATTGGCCCGGGAACATTAATTGCCAGCATTGGTTGCATTGAAAAAAATGTACCGTTTCATTTTACATTTGTTACCTGCGAACAGACCATTTTATGTAAGCTGACTGAAGCAACCATACAACGGATTAAAGAAAGCAATCCCCAGCTTTGGTATAAATTATTTAATTTAATTTTTGGCTCGCTGGTAGCGCTGAAAAAATCCATTTATAAACTGGATATAAGACTCCATATAGAGAACTATAATAGGTAACATGATATGTGCAGAATATTAACCTACCTTGGTAAACCGATCCTGGTTGAAGAACTGCTCTATAAGCCAGATAATTCATTTATCAAACAAAGTTATAATCCCAAATATATGTCCCATTTACTTAATCTGGCAGGATTTGGTATGGCCGCATGGGACCATACGTCACCTAACCCCCAATTGCCTTATTTGTATAAAACAACGCAATTGCCTTTTTACGATGGAAATCTGTATAACCTCGCCTCTAAAATTTCGCCTTATTGTATGTTAGCGCATTTACGAGGAGTTTCTTATCACGAAAAACAGATTATCTCGAATCAAAATGTACATCCATTCATTTTTTCAGGTTCGAATGTGGTGCTTGCCCATAACGGATCGCTAAGTGAGTTTGAAATAATGCGTTATGATTTACTCGAATACATTGATCCTGAATATGAAAAACATATTCATGGGACTACAGATAGTGAATGGATTTATTCTATTTTTTTATCCCAGCTACCCAGCCCCATAGGCAATTATCAAACTGAAGATATTATTAAGGCAATTATTGAAACTTTAAAAATACTTCATTATGTTCGTCAAAAAAGAAATATAAGAATTAATTCACCAGTTAATCTATTTATAACGAATGGCGAATTTATTGCTGCCACTCGATTTGTTCTGGATTATGGATGGCCAGAACCCGATGATCCATCTCCCTCCGCCCACTCCGGCTATCATTCATTATGGTATACCTTCGGGGATAGTTATGGATTGTATGATAATGAATACAAAATGAAAGCAGGTCCTAAAAAAAGCATTATTATTGCTTCTGAACCTTTGACTGAGGACACAACTACTTGGCTTGAGGTTCCCGAATATACTCTGGTTGTCGCAAGACAGGCAGGAGAAGAAATTAATATAACCTCTCAAGATATTAATTTATAATTCCAGCCCCTGATCAAGAAAATTATTTGGTAAACCCTGGTTGCGAGCAACCAGGCGTATTTTTAGATAAACATCTGATTTGGAGTTTCCACTTTATCATTTGTTTGTTTCACCACAGATAAAGATGCAGGTTGCCAGAACATATCTCGCGGCAGAGAAGTAGATGGAGTTTGGCATTGCTTTAAGGTTTGAGCTTCTGCATTAATCAGCAAGTCAATTAATACATCATTTGCGCTTGCCTGTGGGCGACGCAGAGCTGCGCATTTAGAGGATACTCTTATTTTTTCATTCAGCGGTTTAATCTGACTTTCGTAATTTTTCAGTTGTTTTTCAAGATCAAAGGTATCGCTTGAAGCGAATGATTTTATATAGTTACTCAGGCACAGATCTGAATCCAATTCAAGAAACACCTTAACATCAAATTTATCGCGTAATTGTTCATCCAAAAAAATATCTGCCCCAAAAACAATGACATCGCCCTGCGCACTTTCGATTGCAGATAATAATGAATCGATAGAATTATAAGCAGAACTATCAATTAAGGTAGTGCACTTTTTATTTAATAAAGAATAACATTGTTCACTGAACGCCTTATAATCACTACCTATAGGTCCACAAATAGCTAATATTGTCATTGAAATCACCATGATGAGTAAAAAAGTGGCAATTATACTGCTTTATTAATCAATATGAAACTATTAAATCAAATTATTACTCTGAAGGTTGAGTCGTTTGACCCCAAATAAGAAGCTGGATAAACAAGTCTGGTTGCTTGCAACCAGGATCACTACTTAATCCCCTGTTCTTAGCAAAATCGACCTAGCAAACTCCTCTACCCCCATTTTTATTGATTAGAAAAACCCTCTTCTCTTTTATCCTCGTTGGAGTCAGATTCAGGTTTAAACGTATCTTTATAAAGTGCCTTGAAAAGACGCGAGTCTTTATACGTTTGGTTTGCGACGATACCTCCTGAAACAAGCAGACCAACCCCTGCTGCTAAGGTACTTAAAAGCACTAAAATGGCTTTTCCTAACAAATTAAGGCTTGGAGTGAACTTAAATTTTTGACCTATTGCTTGAAGCTCTTTCTTATTTTCATTATCTGATGGTTCTAGCAAAGCTTGGGCTGTTCTTGCCATGGCTTTCAAAACATCCGTTTTTGTTTCAGGTAAACGAGCTACATCGGTAAGAACTGCTCGAGAGGCATCTAGAATCTCTTTTAAATTATCATTTTGATGTTGCTTATCTTTAAAGTATTGTAGGTTATTAATCTCGTTTTCAGTTTCCTCATTATATTCCAGATGAGCCACATAATGATTGAACATTTCATGTTGAATTTTTGTAATCGTTGATATTAAACCCTCTAATTGTTTCGCTTCATCCAGCTTACCCTTCTTCACTAATGAGTCTTGCCTACCTTTAAGATTGTTAAGCTCATTCGCCAAAACCATTATCTCATTTAGACTTGGTTTTACTGTATTTGATAGATAATCTGCATAGGCTATTAATTGCAAATTCTTCTCTATTTCAGACTTAGCCAGTATATTTTCTTCTTTTAAGTATTGAGCTAATCCTTCATTGGTTACAGTTTTTCTTAATGTTTCCAGCACCTTTCCTACCGCCATTTGTGCTGCTAATTCCTTCTGAAAATTGCTTGGGGAAATATCTTTTTTCAGATAATTATAACAATCAAGTGAGCTGCTAAGACAATTATCAAATATTTTTCCGATTTCGCTTTCTAAAGCCGGTTCGAAAATGTGATCCCGTTCTTGTGCTGGTAAAGTTCCCTGTAGCCTCTGAAATGGCTCCAGTGACACAGCACTTTGTGTAGCAGTTAAATTAAGTAGTTGTTTTTGTTGCTCATCCAGTAGTCTTGTCTGATTCGCTGTATGGTAAAAAAAATCTCCAGCTTCATTTTGAATAAATAGATAAGGTGCATTTCCAGTGCGATTTTTTAATGCGTCCCTGATCTTTAGCTCTTTGTCTTCAGAGCTTAAGTCCAGCTTAAAATCACCTATCTTGATTACATAAGCAATAGTTCCGTCTAATTTATTTAAAATCTCTTTTGTTGCTTCCATCGTGGATTCTTTTGCAAATTGGGATAACTCACCATCATCAAAAGCACATATAGTCTGCATGGAATTATTGAGGCGCAAAAGGAAATCTTTTGTTTCCTCTTGAGTCAGTTTCTCAGCTACACCAGCCAAAGCACATAAAGCAGCATGTTTTAAAATAGCACCTTTCTTATCATCTTGATTCAATTTCTCCAAAATGTTTTTAGCTTTGGGATCAATCAAATAATTATCAAAATCAGTAGGTAGCTGTTTGCTGGCTAAAAGTGCGTCGATGCGATCGATCAATGAAGCTCCAAGGTTTCTTTTGATTTCTGGTGATAAGCTACCCCGGAATTGTTTAATACCTTCGATTAAAAACAGGCAAGATTCTAAGTCTTTATTATTAATGAATTGATCCTTGATCTTATCTATTGCATCTTTATCTTTTGCAGCCAACGCAAGCAATAAGGCAAGTTGGTGATTTTTCGTATCAATATTGGCGATCTGTGGTAATTCTTGGGCTGGATAAAAACGTATATCAGTATATCCAGTGATCAATGAAATCATTAATGAAGCGATTTCGGGGTTGCCATCAGGATAATTTCTTTCAAGGTTTTTCACATATTGCGTTAACTCAAGCTCTTTCCCTGTTTTAAAGAACATCTCTTTTAACACTGGGTAGCCAATAAACTTCCATGGTTGAGGCTGTGATGGATTAAGGGATATTAGGATTTCTGCAGTTTTTTGCATTAATTCAGGGGTTAAATATGCCGCAAATGCTTCTTTTTCCGGGGTGTTACCAAACTCACTTTTAAAATCACGATAATATCGTAGTAATTCCAAATAATTTTTGGGGTTATATGCAGTATGAGCTATTGCTTTACTAATATTCTCTTCGATAATTTTGACTTTTTCTTGTTCGGCTAAATCTGGAACCAAACCTTCTTCTATTTCTTTCCTTGCTTTTTTAGCCCGTATCATTAATTTTGTTAGTTCTTCAATATCTTGTTTATCTTTCATAGCTAAACCAAGTTGGATGCTGGAGCGGAGAAGCAATAAGTCATTGGTAGTCTCGCATTTATTTTCTGAAATTTGCTGAACCAGTGGCGTCCATTTTTCCGAATCTTTTTCTGCAAGCATTGTATAATGCTCAAGGGATGTTTTTTTAATATCAGAAACAAGGTAATCTTTAAAAGGCGTTTTTTTATTTTCATCGATGTTGGCAATAACTGCATCAAGAATTTTTATGCGAAAAGCAGGATTTTCCAAACTTGCCAACATTACATTAGCAAATGCTCCTTCCAGATCTGCAGAAATTGTTTCTTCCTGACTTAATTTTTGATATAGCTCGACTATATTCTCAATATCGTGGGGATGCCAATAAGCTAATACCAATTGCGCATAGATTCCTTTTTGCTTTTCCTTAATCTCTTCTTCTTGTGGTATCGCGTTTAATAAATAGCGCAAAAGTTCCTTACCATCTGCCAACTCCTTCGCATGAGTCTCAATAAACTGTTTCAATTGGCTAATAGAATAACCTTGAATCAACTTCCGAATATAATAATCCTCAGTTTGTTTTCTATTCTTCATATCGACCTTTACAGCATGCATACGGCCGTTTGCAGCGGGAAAATTTTCTGAGTCTACATCCATCCTTTCGACGGTATTGTTCACTTCCTCTTTATCGTCAAAAACAATAAAGTTGCTTGAGGGTTTATGCTGAAGGACATGAAGAATCATTCGTTCCTTACCTCCTTTGAACTTATGCCAATCAACGAATGACTCCGTTTTAGGTTGCAGCTTTTTTCGAATCCTTTCGACCTTTTCGTTATCACGTTTTTGAGTTTCTGTAAGCTCAGCAACTGACTCCATTGGGGCTGCGATCCCAGATGATTCACGTGCCAGTACGGCCTGTTCTCTTTGCTTGGACTCTATCCCAAGAATTTCTTGTTCTCGCATCTTTGGAGGTTCTAGTTTCCTTTGTTCTGTTACATCTAAATCCAAAACGTCCGGATTTTTTTTTCGAATTTTTAATATCCTTCTCTCAAACTTTTCAATCGTATTACGATAGTAACTTCCTAGTTTGCCCTGATCCTTATCATCCACATCCAAATAGGGTGAAGCATTTACGATGACATATCCTGTATTAATTCCCGTTTTTTTTAATTCATCAATCACTAGACAGCGAAAACTTTTGTCTTCTAAATATGCGTCTAATTTTTTCATCTCGAATGATGATAAAATGTTTGCTTGTTTGATCCCCATCGCTTTTAGTGCTTTAAAGAGATTAGTATTGAATTTTCCGGCGCTATCAAGACAAGTCCCATCAACATCTAATAAAATTTCTGGGTGTTCTGGAGGTTTAGGAGATTTTGGTTTTGGCATGATGTTCTACCTGTAACTGCTTACTACATACTACTTACTATAGTATAAATTTCAAGCATACGGATGTGATTCAAATTTTAGAGGAATATGCTCACCGAGTTATTGAAATTAGGCCTTTAACGTTTAATACTGCACTTACTCTAAGTATGTTATATGCCTTTTATGCGAAATACCGGCGAAGTTAATCCAACCCATTTTTATCATAAAAAGATTGAGAAAAATCAGGAGCTAGTGAAACATCAGCAAGGAGCATATCCTGTTGTTGTAATGGATTTGAGGCAATTGGATTTAAGTTCTTATAGTATGTTTAAGATAGCTTAAAACAATTGTTAGCCACTACTCACCTAAGGTTTACCATAATCTGGCTGCATACAATCAGGGATTCAATGAATTTGAATCCTGTTAATCAATAGTCATATAATAGAGAGAAAATTATCAATCCACTTTTAAAAATGATTACTCTCATCACTGGTGCTTCAAGAGGAATTGGTAAAGCGTTAGCGTTTGAGTTTGCCAGTCACGGCCATGATTTAATTTTAACGGCGCGCAATCAAAATTTATTAGAAGAACTCGCTGTTCAGATCAAAGAAAAGTATTCAGTCAAAATAAGTGTCATTGCATTGGATCTCAGCGAACCCAGATCTGCTGCTGATTTAGTCCATCAAATCGAGGCACTGAATATAGAAGTCGATTGTTTAGTAAATAATGCAGGCATAGGTTACCTTGGTGACTTCGTCTCTATGGATGCAGAGTATTTAAATGCATTGATGCAACTCAATATGACAACATTGACGATGCTCACTTATTATTTTGCCAAAAAATTTGTTCACAAAGGCAAGGGCAAGATACTCCAAGTAGCGTCTACTGCGGCCTTTCAACCAGGCCCTTTTATGGCGGTATATTACGCTTCTAAAAGTTATGTAGCCTCTTTTTCGCAAGCGCTGGCTTATGAATTAAAAGGAACAGGAGTTACCCTTTCCACTCTCTGCCCAGGCCCTACTCAGTCAGATTTTTTTAAAGAAGCAGGTATGGAGAATAGCTTTTTAGCCAGGGGCTTTATCGGGATAAAATCTACGGAGCAAATTGCCAAAGCCGCCTATCAAGGCTTTAAGAAAAACACACTTTTTATTATTCCCGGTATCATGAATAAGATACTTGCTTACTCCGCTAAATATACTCCTGATGCACTAAATCTCAGAATTGCTGCGTTCCTTCATAGACGCAATCAGGAATCCTAGCTTCGCTTCGGGTAAACCCTAGTTAGGGTAAATTGACCCCATCCGGTGCTCCTGCTGGTCAGAATTAACAGACGCGTTTAACATCCAAAAAACCTCTACCGATCTTTCGTTAAGGCAGAGGTTTTTATTCGTTCTTCAGCTCTCAGGTCCAGAAAGTACCAGGTGCAGCCTGTACTCATTAACTTTTAATGTTGTTCAAAATAATCAGGGGGTACGCCGTAAATGGAACAAAGCATGGGCTTATCTAATTTTTTCTCCCATACAGGATTTTTAAGAACCTCTATCGCATTTTCATACCCTGTTTTCATACGATAATTAACTGCTGAGCGAACGAAGTTATAGTCTTTGAACGAATGAGTAAAGGGAGAGCCCCGATAAATGATATGTACCACGCTGAAATGTTTGCTATGACCCAATTCAAGTATTTTCTGAACGTCAGGATCTTTCTTTACCTCCGGACTTAATTTTTCACCTAAAAACTGTATGGCTGCTTGCAAGTTTTGGCGACTGGTATACACATTAGTCAGTCGGCGTGAGTGACTGGCGTACCGTATGTCTTTTTGCCTTTCTTCAAGTTCATCCATGGTTTGCGGCAGCCGTCCTTGCAGACTGAAACAATCCACCACAAAACATAAGGTATCCAATTCGGGTAAGGCATCGAGCACCGTCACAAGAGGCGTATTCGCATAGATACCACCGTCCCAGTAATAATCATCACCAATTTTAACTGCCGGGAGGCCTGGAGGAAGCGCGCCGCTTGCCATAACATGCTCTGGGGTAATGGTAATTTTTTGATTATTAAAAAACTCCATTTCTCCGGATGCCACATTAACCGACCCCAAACAGAGGGTGACTTTTTTATCATTAATGCGATCAAAATCAATTAAACTTTCCAATGTTGTTTTGAGATAGGAGGTATCATAATAGCTGAGTTTATCCGGTGTATCATAAGTTAACGGCGTCGGTGGAAAGGGGCGAGGTTTAAAAAAACCCTCCAAACCATTGACGATCGTATTCATAGCACCCATGCGGTTATGAAAATGATGTAACAAATTTGAAACTTCAGCCTCATAAAATACATCAGTCCATATTTTAGGTACGATCATATTCCAAAATGCAGTTAATTTTTCAATTTGCTGATTTCTCGGATTCCCGGCAATAATCGCGCTGTTAATGGCCCCTATAGATACTCCCGCCAAAAAATTAGGATGATATCCTTTTTCATGGATTGCACGAAATGCACCGACCTGATAAGCCCCCAATGCACCGCCTCCTTGAAAAACACAAGCAATCCGGTCATACGTTTGTTTGGTATTATTTAAAGGGGCTGTGGGCTTATTTATGCGACATAAAGGGCTTTTATGATGTTTTGTTGTTTTTTCTTTAAGTTTCCTGCCCATGTTTATCACTCCTTACCGTCCTTGTTCTTTACAATTATAATCGATAGTTGCAGAATTTTTACAAGAAAAATGACTTAAAAAACGAATTCGCAGAAATTAAGCTTCTCTATTTAACAAAAACTCTAGTGCAAAAGGAGAGCGATACATGGAATTAAAAGATGCAGAAATGTTTTGCAGTAAGTGGCTGCCATCATGGACCGGTGGGGTAGAAGCAGTTGAAAATCTATTGTCTTTTTATAGTGAA
The DNA here is from genome assembly GCF_001648595.1 of Legionella bozemanae. GTDB lineage: Bacteria > Pseudomonadota > Gammaproteobacteria > Legionellales > Legionellaceae > Legionella > Legionella bozemanae. Next base: position 17,141 of record NZ_LBAW01000003.1, read on the forward strand.
GACACCTTTTATTTAGATCCGGTTATGAAAGAAGGTATTCATGGAAAAAAAAGATTGTCTCAATACTTTAGCAAACTCCTGGCAAAGAATCCTGACTGGAAATGGAATGCAGTAGAACTGATTCCCACATTAAAAGGCTTTATCTTAAAGTGGCAAGCAACATTCCCCAAAAATGAGAGCGAACTGACTCTCTTTGGGCTTGATATTGTTGAAATCGACAACAAGCTGATTAGCAGAAATGAAGTGTACTTTGACCGCTCAGTTCTTCTTACCTAATCAGTTGGTTGGTGACCTGCATCACTTTGCTTCCGGCGTTCCGCAGCTTGTCTCTGAGCTGAATCTTCTACACATCGCTGAAAAACCAGTCCAGCTCTACTCTGACGTCCCGCGGTTTGTCCCTCAGGCTTTATGCGCGGTACGTAGAACGTTGAATATAGTTCATTTAAAAACATAAAGTGACATTCAAATTTCGCGTGGATCGCTTAGGACTTGTCCGCGGGATCCAGAAAATCTACCCTAAAATACTAGCTCCCCACGGACAAGCTGCGAGGCGTAGGCAGAGATATAATCTACAGTTGCTTGCAACCAGGATTCTCCTCCCCCATAGGATCTGCTCTGCAAACCAGATAAGATATACAGTGCGCCATATCATATTAGTGTCATGGCGCAACAATGTTTTACCCGCATCATCATTTGAATGGAATTCAGATTAATTAAAAAAGGAGTTTGTAATGAAAATAAACTATTTAATGGGTGCTTTGTTTTTATCACCCCTTCTTGCTTTTGCTTATACTGACAGCAATTCAGAAAGTCTTATTTTTTCCCCTTTGCCTAAGAATAAAAATACAGTAAGCAGGCATTATAGTAATGAACAGGAACTACCTGATCTGCAGCAAATGGTCCAAAGGACCATTGATTTTCCAACGCAAATCGTTCGTGTCAGCGGGAATGTTACCGGATTGAAACTTAGTTGTGAGGAGGTAGAAGATGAAATCGATCGTGTCTTTTCAAAAAAAATCTCGCCCAACCTATTTACCTACAATACTTATGTCAATTGCGGCTATGATCAGGATAGCCCAGAACAATATGCGGTAAATTTTTCAATTCAAAGTTATTTTGATCCACTAACAGATAAAGCCGTTGATTATTTAAAAGCCTACCTGCAAGAATACAATGGATACAATTTATTCAATGCCACAACATTACACATTGAAAATGCCAAAGGTGTTATTATATCGATGAACTTTAATGCAGGTTTAAAAAACAACCCCGATAAACCTTCATTTACCCTTTATCGCCAAGATCGAAACAATTTTTATTTTAAAAGCAATTTCGACATGAGAAAGGAATTAATCACCGATATTTATCAACGATTTTATTCTAATGATCCCGAGATGATCCTCCCCTTTTTAGACAAATGGATTTTCTCCTATGCAGGAACAGTTTATTACTCTATTTTAAAAGCATCCAACTATCTTGAGTTGCAGCCTGAAAGAATATTTGTAATGGAAAATGAGGGAGATATTTTCGTATCCGATTTAAGATACTACTTCGCCAATCTCTGTATGAAGAAAAATCCCAATAAACATTGCTTGTAACTATTAAATCATTAATAGCGTATCCTGGTTGCGTGCGACCAGGATTTCCACTTAATTACCACTTCACAAGTAACTCTAACATCTACAGGGATGACAGGGCGTTCCCACTTGACTGAAATGTTACAATTTATGGGGAGTGCACTAGCATAAAGCGCGGGTATGTAGAGAAATTTAATGGAAAAACTGACAATCAATCAGAGGCTGGCCCCTATTTATGCCGCGTGCGCTCTTCGTGCTTTATCAATGTCGCCTAACCGTTCCTTTCTTAAGTCTTCGAAAGCTGCTGCAGATGATGTAGTCATGCCAAGAGCCTGCATCGTTCTATTTTGAGCCTGAGCAAGAATAGCATATCGTCCATCACTTTTATATCGATCAACAACCTTCTGTACATCATTTGGTGTCTCTGCATTTTCTAGATCCTCATAGAAATCTTTGAGAATCTTGCTTTTTAAATAATCCCCTCGATCGTTTGTGTATCTACTTTTAAATTCGCCCTTTATAGAGCCACTTGTGACCTCTGTAGTCACTGTTCTCGTAAGTTGCTCATTCGGTTGTACATAATGCTTATACTTCCCTTTCAATACCCCATTTTCCATGGCTTCCGTTTCTTTAGCAATGTGTGCAAAAGATACTTTAAGATAGACTTTACCTACCTCTTCCCATCCCCCTGCTCTTTTCGGATCAATATGATATTCTTTTATAAATTTATCACGGGATTCTCTATCTTTAAATTCGATTTGAATTATGGGAGCCTTGCTATCTTTGCCTTTTACTATCAAGGGTGCTCTTGTAACTCCAGGAGCATGATGTTGGATAAAATGTTGAATAAATTCCTTATGGGTGTCACCGGAGGTTGGTTTGTGCCCCATTGTACCTGGCTGCTTGACAGTGGGGTGGGGAACCGTTCTATCTGGGTGCCTGACAGTAGGTTGGTGATCCTCTGTCCTTGTCTGCCTGACTGCAGCTCGATGCACAGGAAGATCCGAAACAAAATTTTCAAGGCTGGCGTATTTTGAATCTTTTTTATATCCTTCTTGAGCTGCAAATGTATCGGACCATAGACGCCTAACTGTTACAGGAATTTTATTTTCGTTAAAGTGTTTCTCAAGTCTGCCTCTGAACTCTTTCTTATATATAGAATCCCCGAGATTTCCCATTTCCTGAAATAAAAAAGTCCATGCTTGCTCAGCGGATATCATTCCCGAAGCAGTGTTTTGTTGGCTTGATGCCATCCACCCACCACTTACTTGTGCATTAATCTGGCTTCCATCGATTAATTTACCGGTTTCAAGAGCCTCACATATTTTCTTCATCGACTCTTCAAGTCTTGATGATCTTCCGGTAAAAATGCCAGCATTTATTAAACTTCTCGTTGTTTGAATAAACTCAGCAGTTGATAATTTTGGAAAAAGAACAGTATCAATACTTTTTATAGCCGAAGGATCCACCAGAACAATCGGTATAGGTTTGCCTTGTGCATCTTTCTTGGTAGCTGTTTCGTCTTTTTTAACAGAAGGAGAAACGTTCCTGATTTTCTCGTAAAAATCGTCTCGCTCTTGTGGCGTATGAAATTCAAATTGAATAGTATCCAAAGGTTGCCTGGCATTATGAGATGGATTGTTATACTGAAAGTTCTTTACTCTGAAATCAACTTGTGCACCCAGTACCGAGGCAATCACTCTTGATTCTTGTACTATATCACTTTTTTCAGCGGTATTAGTAACAGTAGGCGACTTTATCTCGTGACACAATTGAAGTATGTTTGCTTTTAATTTATCAAGATTCACCCCAGGAAGATTCTGTAGTATCGAGGGATCCTGCTTATTAGCATCCGCAAAATATGTGTTGATAAACTGCTCATCAAAATTATCTAGAAGAGCGACCACAGTTTTTTGCGGATCTGCACTTAGCGCTCCGATAGAACCCATCCCTATCGAATAGTTGGCAAGAGGTTTATAAGGTTTTCCCTCTGCTATGCACTCTAATACGTTTAGCAGTTCGTTTGTGGCTTGGAAATCCCCCCTACTTCCAGGAATGTGCATTACCAATATTTGTAAATTTTCTAAATCTTTTCTATGTTTTCTGAGTAACTCCGCAGCCGCCTGTCGTGAAAGCATTTTAAAGTACCTCAAATACTCTTATTCACAGTATAGTATATAGCGGCCTTTTTTTTGCTCATAAAATGCGCATTTCTTTCCTTTGGCAAAATCCTGGTTGCATACAACGGCTACAGTGCGTTAGATTTTTCGATCAGATCTATTCTATTATCAGGCTCTTTTTCTTTTTGCTTTTTAAAGAAATTATTTAAGCCGCCAATGAGCGTATTACCAGCAGAAAATAGCTTATCAAGCAAACTAAAATCCATTTCCATTTCATAACATCTTACCGTGTTAATATCATTAAAATCATTAACAATCATTTGTGAGAAACACAAAAGCATGTAATTGAGAACCGCCTCATCCTGTTCTTTCTGTCCCATCTTTTTAAACTCAACATCATTCTCTAATTTTTTCCAGGTATAAAAATTAATACTACGTCCATGATTGGGATCATAAAAATAAGCGGTTTTTCTCTTTGCATCATAACGCAAATAGAGAGCATGGCCCCACGATTCATGCTCTGTGTCTTGGGTTCCATCTTTTTTAGTTGGGTGATGCCCAATGGATATTTTTACAATTCCATAATTTTTTAATTTTGACTTCTGTTGCCGAGTAACTGCTTGAAACAGTACTTGATAAATAGCATCTGAATTCAATGCGGGTTCATCTGCACAATGCGACTCCTCATCTAGTTTTTGAATTTTCTTAAGATGAAGCCGTTTTAGCACTGCTTGTGATAAACCATTGTTCGTTTCATCCCCTAAGTGTACTTGATATAAAGCTTGATTGAAGCGATCTTGTGGCGAGATTTTCACTTCCGCTTTCCACTGAGAATCGGAGAGTACTTGATTTCTACCTAGACTGGTCATTTCTCGAGTAATTAACCTATAGGTGTTTGCTTGACACGCCCCATCTCCCAAGACCTCATCGCTCCCCCCAATAAATCCTTGAATGTTTTCATACTGAATAGGATTGCCCCACTGATTAAAAAATTCAATCTCTTTGTTAACATCACCTAAAAGCAATGCGTGCATTTTACTTGCAGACCGCTCACTAAGGGGTGAAATAATCTCTTTTACTTTGTCATACTGAGCGGTTAATCCGCCCAGGCTCTCCTTGTTGTCTTTAATTTTTTGATCGATAAAGCGGCTGAGAGAACGCAACAATTTACTTTTTGATCGTTTCAAAGCGCTGTCAATGTGTTGAGGAATATTTTCATTAGCGTCACTCAGTTCCTTTTTGCATTGCGCGTATTCTTGTTCTAACAAATGAGTTGCTGTTGCCATGAGTTCTTGTCTTGCTTTGGTTACTGTGTGAATCAAAGGAGCTAAAGAAGACTCACCACCGGCTGTAATAATCTTCTCCTTCAACGCCATAAGTTCAATTTGCTCTTGCAACTCGCTCAAGGTCGGAATCTCATGTTCTGCCTGCCCATTAAGCACTGCGTTTTGTAGCACATGCTTGATTTTTTGCTGGACAAGCTCTTTATTCATTTTAATTTTGCTAGCGTCCAGGGCAAGCGCGGAGAAAACAGCGGCTTCATGTGGATTCTGCAGGAATTTTTCGGGATGGATAATTTGCTGGTGTACAAATGCTTTTTTTAACACCAGAGAAAAGTCCTGAATATATTCTTTCGGTAGCCGCGTGAGCGCCTGTTTTAGCTTAGGAAACATTTTAATCACTACTTCTTCTTGAGCCGTGACCTCGCCTCGTTCAAGCTTGACACTTAATTTGGACATTTCCTCATCGTATTCCTGTTTTGTCATTTTTCCTTGCGCATAAGCGATAATTCGAAGTTTATCAGACTCCGTCATCATGCGTGCACTATCGCGAATATCAGTGCCGATCACATCCCAGTTACCAATCATTTTTTCTGCCATTTCTTTATTTGTACTACGCTCCAAACGAGCATAAAGATCGATAAGCGCTGCGCGATTACAGGCTGAGCGAACACTCACTACAAACTGATCCAGTGCCTCAACATTCTTAGTGTGATCCACTGAGGTAAGCTTATCAGGCATATGTTCAATCACATGCTGAATATCACGAACGATTACAGGAGCTAACGCGGCTACATCGTCAACTCGTTCATCATGTAACACCTGGCTTACTATCTGTATAGGGTTTGTATTAACCAAAGAAAGTGAGGCGATAACATGGTCTTCGTCTGCAATTTTATGCAACTGCTCTGCAAGTAATTGCATAAATTCCTCATTATTTGCTTGTTTTGAGCCTAATAGAGATTGAGCCCGCTCCATAGCCACATCAAAGCCTGCAGGTGAACCGTGCCACTCCTTTCTTTTTTCTTCAATCATTCTGTTTCGTTCTTGTTCAGCAAGAGCTATTTTTTCCATAAACTCATTGATTTCAGATATTGAGCGTAGTGGCGGGACATTGTCATCAAGGCGTCTGGAAGTAGGCCAGTGCGTTTTATATACTTCCTCAAAGGGCATGTTCGCGTCATATTCGGCACATTTTTTTTTCAACTCATCCACGATAGAACAATTCATGAGCACGATTATCTCATTAATTAATCTTTGATGTAGGTGTTGCCAATATTCAAAATTGTTAGGATAAAGAGTCAGTTGGACATTATCTGGAATTAACTCTTTTTCATTGATCCTCTTTGCAATAGCAGAAACATTAAAAGCATCAAGTTTATTGGCGCTGCTACTGGGGTTAAAAATGTTCCAAAAATTAATCAGGTAGGTATTAAGATTTGCTTTCATTAAATGGAACGCATCTAAAGCGAATAACTCTTGCTTCAATTGCTCCAGATTCATAACCAGTTGCATTTTATATTCATTTAAACTTGGAAAGGTCTCTGGGTTCTGAGCATAAAAATGGTGCGCGGTTTTCTGAAACAGCCAAGTTCTTAGAACTTCGATGTTAAAGGCCCTTAATTGCTCTTCAGTTACATCTTGAGGCCAATCACCATTCTTTTTCCAATACCCACTGGTATTAAAATACTCACATAATTGTCGCAGAGAAATCACATCTTCTACTTCTTCTAATGCAGCGGGAACAGCACTCATCGTCCATGCCATTTTATCGTCACATTGTGCTTTTATTTTTTTTATATAGTCTGAGAAACGATGGTGCTCAACAGTATAATTGTCTTCCTCCGAGGTAACTGTAACTGTGGGAGATGTCTCTTGAGATCTAGGTAGACTCAAACTTAAATCAGCGTAAGTTGGAAAATCATAATAATAAACATATTGTCCACCGAAAATAGAGCGCATAATAATCTCAACAAAATATAAACACCTTGCGCATTATATATCAAGTCCTTTATTATGCCATGAGCGATGCACTTATTTTTTAAAATATGTATAAAAACACATAGCCCGGTTGCTTGCAATCAAGATTTCCGCTTAATTATTGATTCTCAATCCACCAAATCCCCCCATAAGTTGTACCTTGGTCCAACATTTTATTTTTTTATAAAATTTATAATGGCCTCCTTATCTGAAAGAACAATCCAATTTTTATTAATAAATTCAGTGAATTAACATGAAATCGCCTGAATAAAAATTCATCAATTAAGAAAAATAATTAACAAAACGACGTTAGTTAAGAAAATTGGCTAATAATTAGCCTAAAATGCAAATATAGAAGAAGATAAATAAAGGAATTTTTATGGGGATGCAAAAAAAAGAAGCAACAGAAAATCAAGATCAAGCAAATGAACTTGATATGCCATCCGAATTGCCTATTTTGGCATTAAATAGAGCCATTATCTATCCTTTGACCATATCCCCGCTTAATGTGAGACAATTGCGCGCCATCCAACTCATTCAAGACGTGACGATTAGCTCTTCACGTTTCATAGGAATAGTCGCTATTAAGGATAATGACGTCGAAGATCCAGGTCCGATTGATGTCTATACAATCGGCACTGCTTCAATAATACATCGTCTTATTCATTTATCAGATGACTCAGTACAAATCATTGTACAAGGAGTAGAACGAATTCGTATCAAAGAATTTACCACGATTGATCCTTACTTCAAGGCCCAAATTGCAATTGCAGAGGAACAATTTATTAAAAATAAAGAAGTTGAAGCCCTCATGCACAATACGATTGAATTATTACGCCACTTGCTTTCTTTAACATCACATTTACCAGAAGATTTATTAAATATCGCACTTAATACGGAGGATCCACGTCAATTTGTTTATCTCATTGCAGGGAGTTTCAGATTGGAATTGAAAGATGCACAAGAACTTTTGGAATTAGACAATGTCGAACACAAGCTCGTGAAACTCAATAATTTTTTAACCCGTGAAATAGAAATTATCGAACTGGGGAGAAAAATTCAATCGCAAGTACAAAACGGACTGGATAAAAACGAACGCTATTATATGCTGCGTGAACAAATGAAACAGATTAAAAGAGAGCTGGGTGAAGAAGATGAGCAGGTTCTCGAAATTAAGGAATATAAAAATAAAATTACTGAGGCACATATGTCGAAAGAAGCGGAGAAAGAAGCAATACGTGAACTTACGAGAATGAAAAGCATGTCTGCATCTGCTGCCGAGTATCAAATCATTAAAACCTATCTGGATTGGTTAGTTGAATTACCGTGGAGTAAGGCAACTGAAGATAATCTGGACATCGAGTGTGCGAGAAAAATACTTGATGAAGACCATTATAATTTGAAAGAAGTGAAAGAACGGATACTCGAATATCTTGCTGTACACAAGCTACGCCTTGAGCGCGGCGATAAAACTCAATTAGAAACAGGCTCCATTCTTTGCTTTGTTGGCCCACCTGGTGTTGGTAAAACCTCACTTGGGCAATCAATCGCCCGTGCACTCGGGCGAAAATTTATTCGATTCTCATTGGGAGGAATGCATGATGAAGGAGAAATTCGTGGGCATCGACGTACTTATGTTGGCGCATTACCCGGTAGAATTATTCAATCAATTAAGCGCGCCAAAACCCGTAATCCTGTAATGATGCTGGATGAGATAGATAAAATGGGCGCCGATTTTCGTGGTGATCCCTCATCCGCTTTGCTTGAGGTACTCGATCCAGCACAAAATAAAACGTTTTCTGATCATTACCTTGATGTCGATTTTGATCTATCGCAAGTTATTTTCATCTGTACAGCGAATCAACTTGATCCAATTCAGCCAGCGTTGCGTGATCGTATGGAAATTATTACGCTTTCTGGTTATATCGATGAGGAAAAATTGCATATTGCAACGAACTATCTTATTCCTCGTCAGATCGCAAAGAATGGGTTAATGCCTGAAGAAATTCAATTTGAAAATGATGCAGTCCTTATGATGATTCATGAGTATACTCGGGAAGCAGGTGTCCGTAATTTGGAACGTGAGATTGCTGCAATCTGTCGTAAAATTGCAACAGCTGTGGCAGAGGACAAAATGACATCCGCCATAATCACTAAGGATAAGCTTATAGAGTTACTTGGCAAACCAAAATTCTATTCCGAAGTTGCTGAGCGAACCACCATTCCGGGGGTTGCAACCGGTCTTGCCGTAACAACAGGCGGCGGTGACATTTTATTCATTGAAGCAACAAAAATGCCCGGTTCTAAGGGTTTTCTCATTACGGGCCAATTGGGTACCGTAATGCAAGAATCCGCCCAAGCGGCTTTTTCTTATGTCCGCTCCAAAGCACATCAGCTTGAAATAGATGATACAGTTTTTGAAAAAAGTGATATTCATATCCATATTCCAGAAGGGGCAATACCCAAAGATGGCCCCAGTGCCGGGGTTACTATGGCAACAGCACTTGCATCACTCATGACCAATCGTTTGGTCAAGAATGACATTGGGATGACCGGCGAAATCACACTAAGAGGACGAGTACTTCCTGTGGGGGGTATCAAAGAAAAAGTGATTGCAGCCCATCGCGCCGGTTTAAAAACAGTAATTCTTCCTAAACGGAATGCTAAAGACTTAGAAGATCTACCGGATGAAGTACGCCAAAAAATGAAATTTATCTTCGCGGAAGATGTTAACGAAGTCTTTGATGCAGCCTTATGTCCAAAAGAAAAGAAAAATAAAAAAAGTAGCATAACAGATAAAAAATAATCTGCTTTATTGTCTTGAAGTAAATACAATAAGCAACTGTCTCTTGCTCACATCTCTGCCTACACCCCGCGAACAAGTGTGGGGGCGGGGACGTCCGAATGCGCTTGGACTGGTTTTTCAGGGATGTGTATAAGATTCAGTTGCAAGCAGCCAGGCTACAACTTCATCACATTCACGCTGAGAAAGTCGTTATGAGTTCTTTATATTGATCTTCGTTAAAACCTATTGCAAGTGTTTTGCCATTTTGTACCAAAACAGGCCTTTTAATGAGTGAGGTATTTGCGATAATAAAATCTATTTTTTCCGATAGGCTCAATGCTTCATAATAATCTTTATATTTTCGGTACGTCATCCCTTTTTTGTTGATGGGAAGCTCACCCAAATAATCACCCCATGCTTTTATTTGTGCTTTTGTTGGCGGAGATTTTTTGAAATCAATAAATTCATAATCAATTTTATTTTGCTCTAAGAACGTACGCGCTTTTTTTACAGTATCACAATTGGGGATTGCAAACATTGAAATCATTCTTACTCCACAGGGCTCGACTATTACACATCACTGGATCTTATAATGTTGCACTCATTTCTTCTAGAACATTTTAACTCAATCTGTAATGATTGTGTTGTACGCATCAACGACGCGCTTAATCTGCTCCTTTTCCTAGATGTTACCTAAAAGATTTCTAAGCTTTAATGATGGTCAAAAGGATCAACTGGTTTTTTTTCTTCAGGATTCGCTACATCAACTGATGGCCGTTTACTTAGATACTCTTCAGACTTAAAAAAGACACAATGATCAGAACTTGTTTTTGCTGATTTGTCTTGTTTTTCATACTGCTCCAGTAAATTGCTTATTTCAGTATGACCCAGAGCGGTTGCCAGCTCATGCAGTGTTACAGAAACTGCTGTGGAATCATTAGGTTGAGCCAAGCCAATTTTTTTCTTAACTAATTCATCCATGATGCGTTCATCTAGCTGCGCATTACGAGCAAACTGATACAAAGAATCGGCTTGAACATCCAATGACATGGTTATTTTGGCTGGGCATGCAAGCAATTCTTTTAGAACATCAATATGGTTATAATAAATAGCTGTTAAAATCGGGGTATTTCCTTCTTCATCTGCTACTAGAGCAGGATTAACGCCTTCTTTTATAAGATTTTTAACCATGACGGGATCATTATCTAATGCGGCAAGGAAAAGTAGATGCGCGCCTGACCGTGTGGCTTTTCGTGCATCGATTCTATGGATCTCCTGAAATTCAGGTTGCTGCTCCCATGCAGTCATCCGTTTTTTAAAGTCTTCCTCATTCGCTTTATTACAATAAACATTGGTTACAAAAGCACACTGGCTACCAGTCGAAAATGCATTAAAAACTCGCCGGGATATTTCTTGCACCTTATTTCCAGGGATACGTTCAGGTTCACGACCGCTATTAATGAGTTGCCATTGATCCGCCGCCGGATCATATCCAACGGTAATGGCATGATCACTACTACCAAGAATAAAGACAATCGGCTTTTGAATTCCTTGCAATTCATTTTTAAGCGTGGAGAAATATTTAAATAATTCATCAGAATTATAGGCACCCATAAAGGTGTTTATTCTGCTGACTCCTCCACTTTGCTCAAGCTTTTGGGAAAGAACAAGAGGAGCACTGAGTAGTGTATCTTGTTTGAGTTGCGTTGCTTTTTCAAATAAAGGAAGGTGTAACCTAGGTTGCTGATATATTTCTACCCCTTCAAAAAAGGCCATATAATCATTTTGTGGATGGGTAAGCTCTGCTTTAAATTTTTCTAATGCATTTCTACAGTTCTCTAATTGCTGCTTTACATAAATAGTGTATAAAAATTCATTTTCTTTCTTGTTGAGTTCTTCTCTTAATTTACCGAACTCGATCTTTTCTACACCTAACAAATGGGTTGACCACTCTTTTCTCATCGCACGGAGTGTCTCTTCGAGCTCTAAAGTAGCTATTAAAGTTTTTTTTGCATCACCGTTTAATTTCTCGGTAGGATTTACAGCCTCCTCTTCCAGTATATCGATGGCCTTTCGAATACCTTCAAGTTCACCGTGAATAGCGATAAGCTCTTCAAAGCGGTCTTCAAATAGCACAAGTTCTTCAGCGAGAATGGCCTGCATACCCATATTGGCAACACCAAAACACATTCCGCCAGGATCAGGGTGGTATCCTGTTTCTTGCATTAACTCAATTAACCAATCTTTATTCTCTTCATCTCTCTCTTGTGGCATATCTGCCTCCATTATTTGCTCGAGGCATATCAGCCTACTTTTTTATTATAGTTTAAGTATAAAAAATGGACGATGTTATCATTTTCTTCCGGGCTCTCAATGAAGCGAATATCCAAAGAATGTTGATTGCATTGGGAGCCAATACTCATTTATTACAATCATGAGTGGTTGGGCCTTGGCCCAATATGTTAGATGCGACTATTGAAAGATTTATTGAACCGACTAAATAACACCGTTTTGCTGCTCTAATAAACCCTGTTGTAAGCAATCAGCTTCGCATACTCTCGTTTATTTGAGTATTGTCATTAAAATAGACTTACCATCTGGTGTGTCTATGATACCCATCTCATGAAATCCTGCTTTTTCATAACAACGTTTTGCACGTAAATTATTTGGATCAGCTTCCGTAATGATTTTCTTGATAAGAGGGTTTTGAAATAAAAATTGGATAAATTCTTTCATCATTAAAGTGCCGAAGCCTTTATTGATATAATTTTCCTCGCCAATAAATTGATCTAAACCTACTGTATTTGCATCTTCATCCGGCCACCATCCCTCGCCTACTTTACTCGCCCAATAATACTGAATAAATCCAATCGGCTTGTTATTCATAGAAGCAATATAAGCACAAACAACTTCATCATCGATACGCGCTCTATATTTCTCTTTAATTTGCCCTGACGTCAGGTGATCATTCCACCACTCCAGGACATGTGGTTTTTCAAACCATGTGCATAATAGATCGAGATCGGAAGTGGTGAGTGGTTTAAATATAATTTGCCCAGTCATTTTTTTCTCTTAGCAAACATCGCTGCTTGTTCGCAACATCATGATACTTTTATCATAACTACTAATTTTCTACATCTGCAAATAACATTGTCCCATTGGTTCCGCCATAGCAGTTACCCAATGATACACAACACATAGTCAATGAAACATTATCTATAGGAGAAATGCCTCATGAAATCAATTCGGGTAAAGTACCACCATTTTTGGGATTTTTACCGCAACCGGAAGCCTATGAAGGCAGTTGACCTTGGCTTTATTGATTTTGGTTCGGAAATAAAATCAGTTGCTGATATCTTAGACGCGCTTATTGAAACAAGAAATGGTAAAGGTCGCGTGTTTTGGAATATAATATTAGATACTGTTACTGTTGTTAGGAATTTTCAGCATATCTCTGCAGGTCCTAATCCTGCACCGCTTACAACAAGAGGTTTCAAACCGCAACTGTCTCCAGCTGACGCATATCAAGATGATTATGTTTTTGGTATGGATCCCTATTTTTTACAATCAATACATAGAAGGAATTTATTATTCGTGTTGAATAGGAGAACTAACAAATAAACGTAGCCTGCTTGCACACAACCAGACTACATTTTAACTATGCTGTTAGATGGCCTGCCAGTATCGCTTTTTCATTTAGACTATAGTGGTATTCTTCCTGCACCGTTGCAAATTTAATTTCCAAATACTGCGGTATCCTGGTCGAATAAATCTTCGTTCTGTCTGCAAAACTTTCCTGCTCTTTAGCAATCTCCGTAAGCTTTCTATTTTTTTCTTGCAGCATGGATGCTTGTACTCCAGCATTACATGCTGCCTCCATCTTTTCATTTAGATTGGTTAATTCTTTAGACCAGTAGAACGTAGCTTTTAATTTATTAGGAGATTTATCTTGATCCCATAATGCTCTAAGTTTTGCAAAATTGATGGAGGGGTCCATATGTCCAAGGAGCTGAATGTACATTTTAAGATAGGATTTGGGGAAATCTTCGCTTTCAGTTATTCCATCTATCAAGCGCAAATTCGTAATCACTAAAAAATATCCCTCATAATTATGCTTTTTCCTTAAAGCAATCGCTATATCAATCCAACGGCAAAAAGCTTTAAGTCGAGCATTATTTTCTTGAGCTTCCATTATATCTCTTTTAAGATGAGCTTCTAAGTACTCTCTACCATCTAAAAATGCTTTAAGGTTCGAGCTTGCCTTTGGCCTCTTGGAAAAACCATCAGGGCTTGCAAAATCATTTAGAGGAATTTTGCTATAATCTGCTCTTAATTGCTCATCAATGAGTGTTGCATCGACTTGTACTAGTTGATTGTACATTTTGAGATAGGGTTTAAAAGCCTTATTTTTTGTTAATTGAAGATTTATATCCATTTCCATTAATGTGTCGCGCACTAAAAAATAGGCTTCATAATTATGCCTTTTCCTTAACATGATTGCTGTATCCACCCATCGACGAAAAGCATGCATTTGCGCGTCTTGACAAGAGTGCTTGTTGATATCTTCTCTAACAAAATATTTTAATACTTTTCGAACTTCTAAATGTTCCTCGGCACTTGAGTTTGCTGTCCTTAATTTGACATCAAAGAGTCTGGCATGGTCATACGCAAATCGAGATTCAATATAAGCAAAGAATACGTAGCATTCTGGATCTCTTTTTATTTTTTTTCGGGTCTCTTTCTCGGCAAGCATCTCGTCCCACTCAAAGGCAGCATTGGGCTTAGTTAAAAACTGTTGCTTTTCTATTAGATTTTTAAAAAAAGAATTTTTAGACATAGTAATATTTTTAGACATAGGAACTTTCACAAACCAAAAATGTTCAATTGTAAGTCTATCTGCTTATTTTAATCAAGCAAATGCAGCCTGGTTATAAACAACGAAGTTACGCTTCTTACACCATTGCATATTTATTAGGGAAAAAGAAGTCATGATAAAATTTTGTTGGGTCACTATCCCCCAACTTACTTGCTGTGATTAAAATCTACATAAAAACTTTTATGTAATTTGTTTATGCTCATGCCATGGCTACGCGTTTATTAGGAGATAATCAAAGTTTAATTTCAGCATTAATTAAAGTTCGCGATGCCCACTATATTAATAAAGAGGAGGTTGCTGAAACATACAGTGAAATCTCGCATGAGGAAATAAGACGGGAAGCCTATTTTTTCGACCCCACTAATTTCAACTTGGCGCAAACCTTTTCTACTCCCTTCAGCACTCAACCTAGTATTGAAATGCAATTAGAAAAACTACAAAAATGTTAGGAACAGGTAGGCTGGTTGCAAACAAGCAGGCTTTCATGCCACAAGTAAGATTTATGAAAAAGTCTCATTTGAAGACTCACTGTGCATCTACAAACCTCAACTTAAGAAAAATTGAGAGGATTAAAATCGCCAGACTGCTCCGCCATATTTTGGGTATTTTGCTCCTGATATTGCCTATATTTTATATAGTGAATGCGGCGCGCCAAGGAACCTGTAGGATTAAAATCTTTTGACATTTCAATCTTATTGAGACGTACTAACAAATCATCTATAGAGTTACTTTTTTTCAGGATTTGATTGACTGCATCCACATGATGCCGCCGCCAATGAAAAGTAGCAAATAGGGTAAACCCAGGGGAGCAACTGGTATTTTTCGTATAATCATTTAAAAGATTTTTTGCATTCTGGAACAAATCGTCTGTGGATGAGCTCGTAAGTTCAAAGTAGCTTTCGGGAAAATACTCTTTTTTTCTGTATTCATCCAAATCTATTTGTTTTTCTTCTCGATGATTGAAAATACTACAGTTGCCGCTTGGAACAGAAAGGGTTTTTACAGAAAGAGGCAACCGGATAATCACATCGCGTAAGGCCCTATCTCCAATAGCGAGATCATTATCACATATATCACCTAAAAGATGGATTTCTTGCATTTGCTTAGGGAAACTGCTAAAAAATTGAGACAGCTCATCAAAAGGACAGTTTTTAATCACATCCGCATTCACTTTAAAATAAGTACAATGCGGTGGCATAGCCTTAATTACTTCATCTGCATCTTTCCATTTTTTACTAGTACGAATTCCAACCTTGGTTACATGTCCGGGCAGGTTTTCTAAAAGCTCAATACACGCCTTTTTGGATTTCGCAGCCATCTCCTCGCCGGCATTCTTTCGCCAATCATCAGTGCGGTTGATTTCGCTATCCTCATAAACAACAGAAGTAATTGACTTGGGAAGCAGGGATACGTTGTCAGCGAGTTCTTTGGTTCTTATATGAATCTCATTGATCTTTGGATTCAGCGAGTGCATCATCTCCACTGCTTCTTCCAAAAGTTCTTTTGTTAGTGGCATTTCCTTCTTGCGAAAACAGAGATTCTGACCTCGACCAGCATCATATCTTATTTCTATGTTGTCTGATTCTTTTACTGGATCTTTTGGAGTACCGTTGAATGAAAATAGAAATTTTATTCCCATAATTTAGACCTGCAAAAATTGTTTCGGGTTTGCCCTGTTCGAGGTCTATTATATAATTTATCTCTTTTAAATAGGCTTAATTGCACTACGTAAAACTTGCATTGTTGCATTTTAAGGCATCAGTGCCGTAGCCCTGTGCAAAGAGCAGAATCTTCTATATATTGCTGAAAAACCATCCCAGACCTATTCCGACGTCCCGCCCCACAGCTTGCTCGCAGGGTGTAGTCAGAAATGTGATCAAGAGACCGTTGCTAGCAATCAGGCTGCGCTGGCGGTCATAATATTCTTTTTCGATTGATAATATACTTCCCTGTATTTCCCATTATGATGCCATACTTGGCGTAGCATCTTTAGTAAATTGCTCCAATTCCTCTTCTAAATCCGTTACTGTTTTCTTCGCTCCCTTAATCAATTGGCTTATTGATGTGAGAAACATATAACGATCAAGGCCACGCTCATCATTATCAATAAATTCTTTTTCAAGAGTCTCGAGATGCTCCTTTGCCCGAGCCAGTTCGGCTTCTACTTCTACTTTTAATCTCATCGTTCCTTTTCTCCATTAAATGAAATGGGCTATAACCTACAATATAAATATTATCAAATAGTTATAATGTATTGCTCGCCTCTTTTACACTATACGTTCCTTTTAAGTCAATTTTTTCAAGAACTATTACCCCCACCACCCAGTTACGGATCTTATTGATTCTGAAGTCAATTGAAATTTGCTATGGTATGGAATGTCTTTAAAATTGAAAAGGATGAAGCATTGCCTGGAATATTCATTGCAGCAGGATTCATACTACTTTTGCTTTTCCTGGAAAGAATGTCGCCTTTTTGCTGATCCGTCCGACAACACGCTTCCTGTTGTTGTCATGTTTTGTATGCTTCTCTATTTTCAGCAAGCCCTAACCTGGTTGTGAGCAACCAGGTTAGGGCTAAACCTTATTGGCAATTAAAGCGACTTGGTTCTGCGTAAGGATATTGCTATGAAAATGTAAGTCCAACCGCTGATGATCATATCAATCGCAATAAACAATCCGATGACCCATAAGCCGCTAATTGGCCAGTGTAACAGAATCAGGATACCAAGTATTAAGGAGCATATCCCTGCAAATAAGATCCAAACCCAACCCTTTGTATTCCGTAAGGATACGGACATGCTAATGCGGACAACGCCAATCACGATAAGCGTCCATGCCAGTAACGCAGTAATAATGGTTGACGCTAATAAAGGATCATACAAAACTATACCTGCGCCGATAAGGTAGAGTATTGCAACGAGAATCTGCCAAACCGTACCTTTCCATTCTTTGTGTTTAAAAGCATCAGCAAAATGTGATAATCCTGAAATCATAAGTAATGCAGCAAAAAAATACATGCTGACTATGGTTAAGAAGATGTCCATTCCTAAACCAATAATACCAAAGATCAAGAGCAGAATTCCAAAACCCAAAAACCATCCCCAGTGACGTTGCATGATTTTTGTGTCGGGATGAAGCACAATATTATTTGTATTTTCCATATCAGTTCCTTTTGATTATGTAATTTAAATATAGCTTATTATTCGCAATTCGTTCTTTAGACTGAAAAAATTTTAACTAGGCAACTGTCTAAAGAAAATTTAATTGAATTCCTGTAGCGTATGGTTGTTTGCAACCACAATTTCAACTCGGTAGAGCAGGGATTGCATGATTCAATGCCTGCAGCATACTGAAAACTCTTGATAAAAAAAGCTAAGGGTGAAATGCGAAACTCAAGCCCTGCAGCTAAATCAGGCTACTTTTCTATAATGGATTATAGTAGTCACGATCACCATCCTCTTCTATTGGATTTTGTGGATCAGCTTTATTAACAACGACATCTTCAATTTTATCAAGTAATTGGCTGGATTTTGTTTGATGTACAAAAAGAAATGAACGATTACATCCCCAGTTTATCAAACCTTTAATTACTACTCCAACTCCTGCAGTTAAGATACCAAGAGTGAGGTTTACGAGAAATTCTGACCAACCTCGATGTGCATCAAGCACATCATGGGCTGCACGTATCAAACCTAGAGATTGCTCTTTAAATGTTTTGTAGGTCTCTGGGTTTGGATCTGCAAAATATATATCTGCTTTGTTCTTAAGCTCTTGCTGAAGTGTTGTAGCAACATCCCAAGCATTGTGAAGTGCACGATAGTCTTCATCGTTTTCATCACCGTCTGCTTCCACCAAGGCCTTACTTTTTCGCTCGTCCAAATCAGCGATTTTATTTTTGAGTAGTGCAAGGTTTTTATAGAATTTTCTTTCTCCCTTAATTCCATAGGGAGTGGGTAATTGGCTTGGAATTATGAGGGCTGGAGGCTCGGCCAGTTTTCTGGCTAACTCTTCTTTTTCGGCTCTTAAAACTGGCTTCTCAAATTCTTCTTCCGCTTTGAGCCAACTTACGATTTGGTTATCAAAGCCATGCTCTTCAAACTCATAGTCTTCAATAAATTCCCAGACATATTCATTGTGCTCTAAAGCAGGTCCTAATAACATTATTGCTAAATCTTTAGGCACCTCTTGAATACTTTTTAGATATTTTTCAATGAGAGTAGCCGCGTTATATAAGGCGCAAAGCTCAGTATCAACATGAGCTCCATTAAGCCTACGAGCGCTTAATTGGACGTGCTGTTTCAATAACTTGAATCCGGTAGGATTTACTTGAGCGTCATGGCCTAGTAATGGTAAATAGTGCAATAATTGTGTGCTTTTATGCTTTTTATACTCTATTCGTTCTAATTCATCAGTTGTCCTTTCCCAATGCCCGCCATGTGACGCACCTAAACGGCTTCCAGTATGGCAAATCGTTATACGTTGTGGATTTGAAAGTGGGATAGTCGGATCAATTGTTGCGGCAAATTCAGCCCCTTCTTGCGGGATATAGTGTAGGCTAAATCCTAATGGATTACAGACGAGAATCGCTAAATCATCCTGATCTAAGCTTATATAGCGAGCAGTTCCCGGATCTATTTCTGTATATTCCCTAATAGCACCTGCTTTATCTCTACCTGCTTTGGGAGGAAGTTTTTCGTATATTCCCGGCTTATTTAGTTGAACCGCCATAAAATCACGAAGTACCGGCCCCATCATGATTTGAATATCAAAAGGGTTATACTGCTTTAGAATACCCGCAAAGTGTTTCCAGGAAAAAGCGTGCGGATTAAAGCCATAAAATCTGGCAAAACTATTTTTTAGCTCTGCATAAGCATCGTTATGGTGATTATCATAATGCTCATCTTTTGCAAAACGATATATTTCCTGCACTAACTCAGGAGTTATCGCATGAAGTGGGCAGTTATTAAGCGCTGCTGATATTTTTGGATATGGCATAAGGAAAATCCCCTTAAGAGTCCAAGTAAAATTATAATCCTTTTTGATTAAGAAAATATTAATTTGTGCGTTTTGCAGCTCATTTAATGCCCAATAATCCAAATGTAGCCTGGCTTGCTTAACTAAATCTTCTACGCATCGCTGAAAAACTAGACCCCGCAGACAAAGATGTGATCAAGAGACCGTTTCTTGCAACCAGGCTATACTTCATGTAGTCAAATCGGCCCTTCTTCAGGCTGCCAACAACTGCATCAAAGATTTTTCACGACAACCTCCCTTGTCTCATTAGACTTAAATACCTTGAGCAAATTATTGGCCGCCGAATTATCATGATCGGATCTGACATATTTTCCGCTGACATGATGAAAACCCGATACAACGATCTTACCCGCTTTCATTAATCTGGCCAATTCTTGTGCACGAAACTTTCGTCTGTCGTCCAGTTCAAAAATGACGAAGCGTCGTAACTTGCGAGAGTATTCCGCTGAGCGCAGCCGTGCCATCATCGAGCGAATAATAACCTGAGCAAATAAAACCATATTGCCATTCACTACTAAAGCTGAATCAGGCGTACCATCAACGCGTAGCTCTCCGGCAGGAGTTGAATCATCAAGAGACTCGGCAAGCAAGCTGAGTTGCGCGCCAAGGCCGGCACCCAAACTGTCGCGGAGCACATTCGGAGCATTGTCAAGCTCCACTGCACCGTTCCAAACTTTCTGCACAAGCGTTGCCCACAATAAAATACCTAGAGCAGCTAAGCTTCCCACTCCAGTGAAGAGAAGCGCCGATGCCCCAATCGTTATTACCCATTTTAGCGCACCATAGAAGATCTCATCACTATCATCCACATCAACATCAATCCCGGATGTATCCATCGTCATACCTGTCGTACCACGAATCAGCTGGGGGATAGCCACACCATCGAAGTCGATATCCACATCAGGAGCGACATCGATAACAGGTGTATCAATCGCCCGCACCACATGTCCTGTTATTTGAATTCCATTATTGGCCATCGACATGGACAGAGATGTTACCTCAGCACCGTCGACTTGCTGCCCCACTTTGGCTTCTGCACCCCGCTCCAAAACCATATCCAGAAAATTCCTGTTATAGGCAATAGCAAGCCCGGTTCGTGGTGTAACGAAACTTTCTGTTATTATTAATGTTGCGGGAGTTTGCGGTGGGCTGGCTGATACAACGAAAGCATCGACACTGTCAGAAGCAGCTGGTGTTAAGGTGAGCGCAACATTCCATTCAGAATTTTCAGGCCTAGTATCAGGGTCAGTGAATCGTGTGTTGTTCAAACCACTAACGAGGCTAGCGGCTAGTGGAAGTCGTGTATTGGTAAGAATGTCTTGTACTTCGGAACTATTCATAAAATTGTCAATATCGGTTGCGATTTCTGCAGGTGAAGGAGTTCCGTCAACTCCATCATAGCGAAAACCGATCTCCGCAACTGGCTCGGCATCTACCAAGATAACTGTTAACTTTGCTGCCGCATCAAGAGGAATAGTCAATGGAGTTGCGTTTGGGTCGGAGGCCGGTCGTATCTCGATCGTTCCCAAAATACGGAATATACTCCGGGGTGAATCAGGTCCCTGGGTTATCATTGCAAACTCTAGTGGATCGAGCAAAACAATAATATGAGAAGGTTGTCCTCCAATGTCCCGATCAAACTCCAGACGCTCCGGGAGTCGGCCAAGTCGAGTTAACTCACGAAGAAAATCACTGATTACACTAAAAGAAACTCCAACTGCAGCATCTGCGTTTCCTAAATCAATATTCATCATACACCTCCTTATTTGACTTAATGCAAAGGGGCCTTTCAATTAATAATGATTTGGTATTGTAGATGCTCTATGCTCATTGAACGGGCTCCGTTTGCAAAAATTTGGGCTTCCTACCCCTTATACTTACCACCTCATAGGGATTGGAGCCCAGTGGAACAACTTCCCCATAAGTGTTCATTTCAAAAAAATCAGCTAAATTTTAGGTATCTTTATAAATATAGCATTCAGAAAAAAAGCATCTGTCCAAGTTCAAAGTTTTTATATGCATGCGCAGGGGCAATTTTGTCTTTCATCATCAACTTTCTTTATCAAGGGTCTTTTTGTACTTGCTTTGCAAAGGTTGAAATGAACTTATTTAACCGTTACCATGACCAATCATTTGAATACAAATAATTCGAACAGAAATAAAAAATCAGGGTGTTATTTGTAGTATCTGAGTTTTCGATAGCTAGAGAAATCTTCTCAAAAACAGTATTGGAAGTAACTTTCAATACGCCAATTAGTAGCACTCGCTAAAAAATATTAACCAAGGGAGGATTATCAAATGGATAATCAAATGAACAATCTCTTAAAAGCAACTAAGAATGCTGCGCAATTAGCTTGCACATCGGAGCAGGAAGAAATTTTTTTTAAAAGTAATGGTGTTTTAACATTAGGGGTAGAAATTGAGCTGCAACTCATCGATTCTGAAAACTATAATTTATGTTCAAGAGCTACTGATGTACTAAGTGCCACAGCCCATCTCGAAAAAATTAAGCCCGAGTTTTATTTAAGTACTATAGAGGTGAATACAGGTAAATGTATTACCACCCAGGAGGTTGAAAAGGATCTTTATAAAACACTTGCTGCACTACAAGATATAACAAAAAATTTGGGAATTTTATTTTCAACAACAGGCTCCCACCCATTTTCTAAATATGCGGATTGGGAAATTTCTCCTACGATGCGTTATCAGGAGTTAATTGATCGCAATCAATGGCTTACACGTCGTATGAGCGTATATGGCCTGCATGTTCATATCGGTATGTCCAGTGGTGAAGAGTGCATTCGATTTAATAATTTTTTCATGTATTTTTTACCTCATTTATTGGCGCTGTCCTCCAGCTCTCCTTTTTGGCAAGGAATTGATACCGGACTTGCGTCATGTCGTCCTACTACTTATGAGGCTCTCCCTACTGCAGGACAACCCTACCATGTCCGTACGTGGCAAGACTTCGAAAACTTATATAAAACATTAAAGTTATGCGGTTCGATTAAATCGCTTAAAGATTTATGGTGGGATTTAAGACCAAGTCCTGGCTTTGGAACATTGGAAATTCGTGTATGTGATGGCGCGGCAACACTTGCAGAAACATTGGCGCTTGTTGCATTGATTCATACTCTTGCTCACTGGTTTGCTGATAATGGAAGTTGGCTTGAATCAGTTGCCTACCCTCCTTATTGGCTTGCTCGGGAAAATAAATGGAGAGCGATTCGTTATGGTTTGGATGCTGAATTAGTCATGAATACGGAGGGAAAAACCAAGTTAATGCGTGAAGATATCAATGAATGGATTGAAAAATTAACCCCATATATCAAACAGTTAGGCTATCAAAATTATTTTTCTACTCTGCAAATGATCATGGACTCAGGTACAAGTTCCGAACGCCAACGAAAAGTATTTGCCCATCATGATTGTCTTAAAGAGATAGTCAAGCACAACGTAAACGAATTTTTATTACAAACTCCTCAATACCAATGTGAATCGGTTCTTACATAGCAGCCCAATAAGCGAATCTTTAATAAAAATAAGTCGAGGAAGACATCTATGAAACAAGTAACCTATACATCAAAAAAACTAGGTAATGTACTTATTAAAAGTGAATTGAATCAATATACAATGTGCTCAAAAAGGTTGGTGGCAAAATCCCTTAACCAAGATGAAGTGCGTTTTTTAGTCGATAAATACACTCATCTTTTAGAAAATCCTGAAAATACACGGTTGTTTGGTGAAGGAGAACCCTGGACGCCTGCTGCAGTAGAAGAGTTTATCCAAGATGAAACGAAATGTTGGAACTCGGGTAACAAGTTCTCCGTGTTTTCAATTTACCTTTCTGCTACGCAAGAGTTTATTGGTTATCTCCATATAAAACATTCTTTAAAAGATTTCTCGAAGGTAGGAACTGGTCATCCTAATGTTGGGGAGATTATTTATATTATTGATCAAGCGTTTTGGGGAAAAGGCTATGGAACTGAAATTGCAATCTTAGGAAAAAAATTTATTAAACACATTATTTCTGAGAGTGACAAAGAAACCCTAGAAAAGAATATTAAAGAAATTGTTGCTACAGCTCATCCCTCCAATGAAGGCTCAAAAAAAATTTTACAAAAAACACTGAAAAATCAGGAACAGCAAGAATTTACTAAATTTAATGGGCAGCCACGTCTATTATTTTTTAAACCCTTAAAAACCGATGTTACCCTGGCAGATGAATCTCACGCGTTAACCGCAAAATTATAAAAAGGAGGGGACTATGTGTGGTATTGCTGGCGAATTCCAATTCAATAAAAAAAATATTCCTCTTTTTAATCTGGAAAAAGCTTTGCTGAAGCAGTTCAACCGCGGCCCTGATGATGGTCAAATATATCTTACGAAAGGCATGGCGCTTGGACACAGAAGGCTGAAAATATTCGACCTGTCTCATCGTGGAATGCAACCTATGGTTGATTCGGATTTAGGGCTGGCATTGGTTTTTAATGGAGCAATCTATAATTTTGTGGCGTTGCGTGAAGTCTTAAAATCTAAAGGATACTCTTTTATTTCAAACAGTGATACTGAGGTACTTCTTAAAGCCTATCATGCCTGGGGGAAAGATTGTGTGCACCGCTTTTCTGGTATGTTTGCTTTCGCAATCTGGGAACAAAAGACGGGAAAATTGATACTTGCCCGTGATCGTTTAGGTATTAAACCGCTTTATTACAGCGCTGATGCAAATTATGGATTTAAATTCGCATCCACCTTACCTGCATTAATTGAATTTGGTGATGTCGATACATCAATTGATAAAATTGCGCTTCATTATTACCTTACATTTCATGCAGTCCCTGAGCCGCTTACTATTTTATCGGGTGTAAAAAAACTTTCTCCAGGCTCCATCATGACTATTCATCCTGATGGTAAAATTGAAGAAGAGACTTATTGGGACTTAAAATTTGATAATACAAAAGCCGATCATTATCGTGATGAAAATTATTGGATAAAAGAAACTTATGAAGTATTAAAATCAGCAACACATCGCCAATTAGCAGCAGATGTTCCTATTGGCATTCTCCTTTCTGGAGGGTTGGATTCTTCATTGCTCGTGGCGATGGCTTCCAAACTTGGGTATAAAAAAATTCAAACATTCTCTATTGGTTTTGATAGCTTAAAAGGGAATAAAGGCGATGAATTTTTCTATTCCAATCTGGTTGCGAAACAATTTAATACGCACCATCGGCAAATGTTCATTTCAAACAAGCAGTTAGCCTATTCATTGGGAGATTGTATTGCTGCAATGTCAGAACCTATGCTAAGCCATGACAATATTGGCTTTTATCTTCTCTCTCATGAGGTTGCCAAACACGTTAAAGTAGTACTTTCAGGCCAAGGTGCTGATGAGATTTTCGCAGGGTATCATTGGTTTCAAAATATACATGCAAACCCAGTATTACCGTCACAGTCAGCGCAAATAATTTTTAACAAAGTAGCCGATCGTTCCTTTCAAGAATATCAGCAACTTGTAATGCCAGACTTTCACACTGCATTTCATGCTTCTGATTTTCTAATTAAACTTTGTGAAAAAAATAATTCTAAAAATCCAATTGATAATCTGCTTCGATATGAAAGTACCTTTGCATTGGCAAATGGACCTTTAAGTCGGGTTGATAATATGACCATGGCAGCAAGTCTTGAGGCAAGAGTACCCTTTCTGGATGAAGAAATGCTCAAGCTCGCTCTTTCCATGCCCCTTCAATATAAATTACCGCAAAAAGGGAAATATATTTTAAAACAACTTGGAAGAAAAATGCTTCCTAAACCAATTGTAGATCGCCCTAAAGGATATTTTCCTGTCCCAGCATTGAAATATTTAGAAGGAAGTACCTTAGAGTTAATGCGCGATGTACTTTCTCCTGAAAAAATCAAGCAAAGAGGCATTTTTAATTTACAAGCAGTTCAAGAGCTATTTACAAGCGCAACAAAAAATTTTACCCCTTCAGGTATTTCTAAACTATGGCAAGTCGGCTTACTTGAATATTGGCTGCAACAGCATAAGCTATGAACTTATTATCTCTTTATGCCGGGTCGAATTGACCCACCCAACTTGCTTTTACTCAAAAGAACGGAGTATATGGGCAAGGAAAATATACAGTCAAAAAGCTCAACTATTTGATAATTTGCATTATTTATTATAGAGTTTCGTAGTGTACGATTACTTAAGCAAGCATTGACAATTAATCCACACCGAAGTTATTTAGCAATTACTTATTTCCATATAAGCATTATCAAGATATAGAACATTGTAATTCGTTACGGTACATGAGGATTTTGCATTGTTCGTTTTGGAATTTTTAAAAATCTTAAAGTAAGTTGTATCATTCTAGGAAGAGGCTTTAATGAAAATATTTGGTGTTTATGTCGTATCTAATAAAAATGAAATTATTTTATCTGTTAACAATGAAACAGATTCTATCTCGAGCTTCTTCCCTATAAAAAAAGATGACCCTTTTATTACCTCCACTACCTTGAAATATGCAAGTAAAAATCCGAAACATTTTCCCTACCAACACGAAAAAAAGTTTTACTATGGAATAAACGATGGGACAGGTAATTCATACTTCCTTGTTTCAGATGTAAAAGATGATAAATTAGTTAAGACTTTATTAGAGCAAGTAAAAGAAATCGATTTAACAACGGAAACACAACAAAACAAGTTCATTGCCATTAAAAATAAGATCTCAATGTATGCAAATGAAACAGCCGCATCATTGCCTCCACATATTATTTTCCGTGATCTAAAAAATAGATTTAATAATCTTTGGTCTTAGCTCGCACTAGTTCCTCATCACCAACAATCGTAGATACTGTCTTAAAAAACAAGCAAGCTTTTAATGAAAATTTATCTTGCTTTTAAAGATACAAGCTTGGTTACGTGAACCAGGATTTAACCACCAGAAGCAGCAAAATAATGCCATGAGCATAGTTAGAGAGGAACTCTAGTTGCAAGCACCCTAAATCACTTGCCTATTCTATTGAAGAGCTCTGAAAAGTTCTTACAACTTCGTGAGTATTATTATTGATAATAGAGCCATTATAATGTGTGGTTTGATTATGCGCCTTTGCCATCATCCAGAGATACAGCTCTTCTAAATCATCACTATTTCTTTCATCTATAGTTTTCTCTTCTATATACAATTTTGCAGTATAAATAAACATAATTTGTTCCTCGGTAGATATTAATATTTAGGATATCAAGAAAGAACAATTGTTTATTTTTTTAGACTTATTCAAAGTTGATTCGCATTCCTTTCTTATAGTATGGCATAAATATTGATTTTAGGATTAACTAAACATAAACAAAGAATCAGACTATACATGCTTTGGAATTTGCTCGTGAAGAAAGTATTTTCATTGTTTGGTAACAGGCTATGCTACTTAATTTATTAATTTTTATGAAAAATTTAAAAATAAAAATTTCCGCTTGAATTGCGATCACATAATATTGTTACAATGGACTTTGGTAATCATTAATATAAAAAAGGTAGAAGGAACTCCAATGACTAACAGATTTGCATTTTGCGCACAGTCACTTGTACTTGTAACATCCGTTTGCGCAGTGACCTCATTTGCGATTGCCGCTTCTTCTTCAATACCTGCCCCCATTTATGGTTCATACATTAGACACTTGGATCGAGCAAAACAAACATTTAATGGTAAACCTAATCCTAACAACCGCCCCACCAAGCAAAAGGAAGATTTCTTCACTGTGTGTAACGCAGCAGGTTGTGTGGCCCATACACCGAACCTGTATGCTCCTCCTGGTGCTCCCAAGTACATAGACTATCACTGGAATAATAATCGCTGGGAATTAAAGGCTGCTCACTTCTTCATTTGCAATAACGGCAACAAAGTCAAATCTACTTTATTCGAATTTTTTACATCGAACGGAGACGGGAGTTTTTCTGGTCAACGAAGTATTAAAATAGGCGGAGCAGGATGCCCTGAAGAAGGTCCTGGAGTATATAGGATACCTTTTAAGTTAATCCCTGCTTAAGAGAACTCATGGGATAAATACGCAAGTTATTTTGAGGAGGACTCAAAATAATTTAATTTTTATAGAGTATTTTGTTTGTAAATCAAATATGTTAAAGCCCTGGGAGCACGTAGATTGAGTCATTTTGACCGGAGGTATCGTCAGTTTTTTGATAAGAATCCTCCTACAAATTTTTTCGCCTACGTACTGCGCATAAAGCGCAGTACGTAGAGAAATTTAAATAAAAATGTGACAATACCTCAGGTCATTGTGACCCAAGAATCTTCGGTATTTAGCTATTATATTAGGTCTAAAGACTCAATCTTGTGCCTTAAGGTAGCTTGCACCAGGCTATGCTTACTGGCCTCCCATTAACCTTAAGTCGTTATTGATTATTGTTAATTTAGATATATAGTTTTCAGCAAGCACAGGATCATTTACTGCCTTAGATAATTTGCCCCAAACAATATGATCCTCATTTTTATCGGTAGGATATAACATCCATGATTCGGAATATTGATCTTTTAGAAATGCAATTGCCATATTATTTAAGTCAATAATGCTATTAATAAACACGTTTTTCGCATCTTGGGTGTTTTGATATACCGCCGCCATTCCCATAACCAATTCAAAATAGATACTTGCTATGTCATGAGGATCCGCATCCTTTAAAAGATCAATTGTAATTTTTTCTGAGGGCCATCTAATTATTGGAACTTCATATATTCCATAAATTTCCCTGACAATTGGCAAAGGATTAGAAATACTCTCACCCATACTGTCATTATCAATTAAAGAAAAAATATTTGTTTCTATATTATAAAACGTATTTTCCGGATGAAAATCATCATGAATTACCGACAGCAGATTTCTTGGAGATATAAATTGCTCAGCACCGATGATACTTTTATGTAATTCACTGGTTTGACGACCAATTTTATAAAAAATATCTTTAAGTTTATTTATATCTTTATTGTGCAGCAGTTCATAACTCATTGTTTTAAAAAGTTCTTTTCCTTGAGCAGCTTCAAGAACGGCAAAATAATAATTATTTATATCATTTTTTACTGTGTAATACTGAATTAATTTGCTTAAACAAATGGTAGCCGCTTCAGGATTATTTTGAATCGCGTGTAGTTTGGAATAGTTTTGTAATGCAAACAAAGACTCTGCTTCTTTTTTAGATGAAAGCCCTTTTATAACAAATTTCATTTGATTATCTATATAAACAAGATAGATAAAATTATTTGCTGCTCCTGCTTTTAATTTTGTGACTGAAACATGTTGTTCATTAAAACCATGTGCAGAGGCAAAATGTTTCGCAACATAAAGAGCAACTTCAGGCTCCCAAATTTTGGTAACCTTATTGGAAATATCCCCGAAGTCATATCGTTCAATATGTGCGGCAATGGAATTACCGGGCAATAAACAGACAGTTAGAACACTAACAATAAAAATATAATTTAATAGACTTAGAGTTTTGGATTTAAGAATGGAAAAGTTCAATGAATATCTCGAAGGATTAAAAATGACCAAATTGTATGCCATGTGACATATAGGATCAATAGGCTATGCTTGCTATCCTCTTTGGCAAAGCCTGACAACCCTGTTTCACTGCTTCAGTTTGCTCCTGGTTTTGGCTTGCAACTGAATCTTGATCACACTCCTGCCTACACCCCGCTCCCACGACTTGTTCGTGTGAGCGGGACGTAGGAATAGGACTGGACTGTTTTTTCAGCGATGTGTAGAAGATTCAGTTGCTTGCAACCAGGATACCTTTGCTTAAAAGACCATAGCCCGTATCTTATATAGGCTATTCGACTTATAGGGATTCTATCCTAAGCATAGTTTAGTAGCATATTCTTCTGCAGCAGCTCTTGTTTTATTCATACCACCACTGGAATAAGCAAAATTATAGCCATCAATAAAGCATTGAACCGAATTTTTTGTATAAAAACTACTCGATTCATAATCACTTATTGTAGCAGCAAAGCTTTTGGCAGCACTTCTGGTTTTATCCATGCCACTGCTTTTATAAGCGAAATCATAAGAAAGTTGAAATGTTTTAAAATAGGCTAATGGGCATACTTTATTAGATACTTCTGTAGCAAACTTTTCTGCTTCAGACGAAGTTGCATCTAAACCACTTGCACTATAAGCCCATTTATAGGACTCTTGCAGTACGCTTAACTTATTTCCACAATTAATATTATTTGGATAACTAATTACAGCCTCCATTTGATCAGCCAATACCTCGATGGTTTTTTGCTGCTCTGTATTTAATGAGTACTCTATATAATAAACTTTCTCTGCCAATCTATATAATTTCTCATATAAAGTTGCACTACTTGGCGCAGCTATGGTTGATGAAGAGAGAACGGCCATTATATAACACATCTTGTGATTAATTTTCATGTTTCAATCCTATATCCTAATAAGTTTCCATAATCGCTAGGGCGAGATATGACGCAAGGATTATATAATTCAATCATTGGTTTCAGCAATTAAAGATAACGGAGGGCGCATGTGCAGCCTGGTTACAGTGGTAAAAACCTGATACGCTGTTACACACTTCGGGTAAATCCTGGTTGCAAGCAACCAGGCTGCACGTGCAGGAAAATACTAATACACAGGGAGCGATGATTATGGATTTACAATTAAAAAATAAAAAGGCATTAGTAACAGGTTCTACTGCAGGTATCGGACTCGCTATTGCACAACAACTTGCCGCTGAAGGAGCTGTGGTGGTAATCAATGGTCGAACAGAACAACGAGTACACGAAGCGATAAAACAAATAAAAATAAATACGCCTCATGCTCAGTTAATTGCAGCAGCTGCTGATATAGGTAAAAAGGAAGGAATAAATAAATTAATAGAAGAAGTTACCGAAGTAGATATTCTTATTAATAATGCTGGAATTTATGATGCCAAACCATTTTTAGATATTTCCGATGAGGAATGGTTTCAGATGTTTGATGTTAATGTAATGAGTGGAGTACGTTTAAGCAGACATTACCTGCAATCCATGTTGAAAAATAATTGGGGGCGAATTATTTTTATTTCCAGTGAGTCCGGAGTGCAAATACCAAGTGAAATGGTGCATTATGGTATGAGCAAAACAGCACAGTTAGCTGTTGCCAGAGGAATAGCAGAAAACCTTGTAGGAACTAATATTACGGTAAATTCAGTCCTTCCAGGACCGACTCGCAGCGAAGGAGTTAACCAATTTATAAATAGCTTGGGAAAATCGCAACACAAAACAGCGGAGCAAGTAGAACAAGAGTTTTTTGCAACCGTACGTCCCTCTTCACTTATTAAGCGTTTTGCGACACCAGAGGAAATCGCTAATACAGTCACTTATCTATCCAGCCCCTTAGCTTCTACAACTCATGGAGCTTCCGTGCGGGTCGATGGAGGAATTATACGTTCTATAGTTTAATTTCCAGTAAGTGTAGCCTGATTGCAAGTAACTAGGCTACACTCCATAAAGTGAGTTGATAACTTATGCTATTTCATCTAGATTATAAATAATAGAAACAATAGGGAACACAATATTGTTGTGTGTGTTCCAATTCAAGGACGAAACCTATGTCGCTATTAATCAATTACATGAAGACATTACGCTTCCTCTTAAGACGGAAGGATCTGGGGTCTTTTGTCAAAGAGCACGACCGCCTGTTCTCTCTTGCAAAGCAAACTCACAATCATGCAGTCGTTGCCTCCCATTATTATGACCTCATGGCGGAGGTGATTGAAATTGCTTATGGCACCAGTTGGGTTTTTTATCCGCCCGATCATGTGGGACAATCACGCGAGGAGACCATTTCGAACTTGCATAAACGGATCAATGCAGTACTCTGCCTTTTACCCGGAAAAACAGCCCTCGATATGGGCTGCGGCCTTGGTGGCGCAGCACGTGATATTGCCCGTCATTCTCAGGGGAAAGTGCTTGGGGTCACCTTGTCTCAGGCTGAAGTAGAGCGGGCGAATGCCCTCAACCGTGAACAAAATCTGGATCACTTGTGCGAAGTCATCCAAGGAGATTACACCCAAAACTTGCCGTTTCCTAATGATTTCCTGGACTCAGCATATAGTATTTACTCACTTAAATACATTTCCAAGGATCTGCTTCCCCAGGTATTCGGAAACGTCCATCGTGTAATGCAACCGAATGCACGATATGTAGTCTATGATGCAGTTCTGACATCTAAATACGATAGGGACAACCCGCAGCATCGCGCGCTGGTTGAGCGGATTGAGTTTGTAACGGGTATGCCGCCTCTGCACACGAGTGAAGATCTGATCGATGCGGCCCGCAGCGTAGGCCTAAACCTGATCTCTGAAACAGAAACTTCAAAAGATCTTGGGTGGAGCTATTTTTTTACCGAAAACAAGCTCTTAGCTGGTGCGCTTCGTTCTCAGATAGTGGGAAGCGCGATTTTCGGCCTTGAAACGGTTCGCCTCTTTCCAAATGGATTCTCAGACTTCTACAACACGTTCATTGCAGGGACTGTAAATGCCCTGGTCGATGCCGACCGCTTAGGGATTGTGTCGTTCTCTCGGTTGTTCGTTTTTACAAAGACCGACTCCTGATGTTTTTAAAAGGACTCTAAAACCATGAAAATATTGGTCACAGGAGCTAGTGGACACATTGGAAATAACCTCATTCCTGAGCTTATTAGAAAACAATATGCTGTGCGAATACTTGTGCGAAGTGAACTACCCAAATACCTCACTCATTTTCCTCTGGAGGTATGCCAGGGAGACATCTTACATCCGGAGTCTTTATATCATGCTACTCGAGATATTGATACCGTTTTTCATTTAGCCGCGAAAATTGCAATTACAAATCGAGAAGCAGAAGAAGTCCGTAAAACCAACATTCAAGGCACCCAAAATGTAGTCAGTGCATGCCTTAAAAATCAAGTAAAAAAGCTAATTCATTTTAGCTCCATTCACACACTAATCCAAAGTCATCAAAAATCCAATACTGCTCACATTTTAAATGAAAATTCCCCTCTTGTTTTAGAATCCGTGAATATTTACGATCAATCTAAAGCCCATGCTGAAAAGATAGTGCTTGATAGTTGTGAGCAAGGATTAAATGCAGTTGTGGTTAATCCCACAGGAGTAATTGGCCCAAATGACTATAAATTATCCCTCATGGGCACTGCAATAATTAAAATATACAAGGGATACAACCCTGTTTTGGTGCGCGGAGGATTTAATTTTGTTGACGTTCGTGACGTGGTTCAAGGCGCACTAACTGCTGCTGAAAAAGGCAAATCTGGAGAGCGCTACATCTTAGGCGGCCACGACATAAGCATGCATCATTTAGTCAGATTGATGTCTACTGTAAGACAAAAAAAAATGACTCGTTTGTTTCTCCCCCCAAATATGCTTTACTTTGCGGTACCTCTCATGGAGTTTTTTTCTAAAATCACCAATACAGAACCGCTCTTTACCAAATACGCAATTGAAACGTTGATGTATCCACCAACAGTAGATTGTACGAAAGCTGAAAAGGAATTAGGGTATAAAAAAACAAAAATCGAAACAACAATCCATGATACTCTTCATTGGTTTTCACTGTCTGGCAAAATAAAATTATGACGCAAAACAATCTCACTTTATTTCTTTATTTCTGGAGTACCTTGGCCGTTATCGTATTTTTCACGCTTTTTTTCAAACGAGCACCTTATGGACGTTATGAGCAAGAGAGCAAATCACTTAAAATTCCTGCACATGTTTCTTGGTGTTTTATGGAATTGCCATCGGTGATCACTTTTTTGGTTGTTTTTCTCATGGCAAAACCATCTGCCTATACCTGGGTATTTTTTGTAATGTGGCAATTCCATTACGTCTATCGTTCCTTAATCTATCCGTTTCGCTTAAATAATGCAAAACAGGTTCCAATAGTTATCACGATATCTGCCACGTTTTTTACGACGGTGAATGGTTTTGTAAATGCCTATTGGCTCACTCATTTTCAAGAAATTACCTTGTCAACGTTGCAATCACTTCATTTTATCGTTGGTTTGCTACTTTTTGTTTCGGGATTTGTAATCAATCAACATTCGGACAACATTTTGTTTGACATGAATAAAAATAAAAAACCTGGATCCTACCAAATACCCTACGGGGGCATGTTTCGTTTTTTAAGCAGCCCAAATTACTTTGGTGAAATTCTCGAATGGATTGGTTGGGGTGTAGCGACTTGGTCGCTTGCTGGTTTTTCTTTTACGCTGTGGACAATAGCCAATTTAGCTCCTCGGGCGATCACGCATCATCGTTGGTATCGGTCCCATTTTTCCAATTATCCTCAGGAAAGAAAGGCGCTCATTCCGTTTCTTCTGTGAAAAATTCTACTCAGAATTATAGGAATAAGCTATATACAATTAGAAATAAGACTTGCGCCGCAGTCACGGTGAGTCCGTTTTGTATCATTGCTTTGACATTTTCGCTGCCAGCAAAACCCATTGCAGCAAACATATTAGCACCAGGATAGGCATAATTAGTAACACGGGTCGCAAAAACCAGGCACAAAGCGAACGATATCATGGGCAATTGCATCTGAAGCACACTAGGATAAAAGAGCTGATGCAGCATTTTAATGGTTGCTTCCGCAGCGCCTGGCATGCCAAAAGCACCTGTGAACCCAATTAACATCGATAATACCGGTTTGCCACCTAAATTAATTAATGGAGTTAATAGTTCTGTTAGGGCACTAAATCCTCCCGCCTGATGAATTAAAACCATGAAAGGATCAAATAAAATAAACAGAAAGAAGAGATGCAGGCTTTTTCGCATTCCCTCAACTAACAATTTAAAAATTTGATTTAAACTTAATTTACTCGCCAATCCAGTAATAAGCGCTAGAAATAACATGACAAAAATAACATAGGTGGTTTTTGCCTGAGCAAATAAACCATAGACCACACAGGCCATAAAGGAAATCAAAAAGAGCAAAGTAGCGCGCTTTTGTTGTTTACTGGGCACAAATGGTTCTGAAGTATCCTCTTCTTCGCAAGATTCATGTGCATACGTTCGTTGTAATCGATTCGCCATAAACCAGGTAGTCATTAAGGTAACCAGGGCCACGGGAAGAGATGCATAAAGAAGTACAGCCTCATAATTTAGTCCGGTAATGCCCAGTAAAGCCACTACTGGAGGGGCAAAAGGCCCAAGAATTAACGCTTCTTCCGCTGAAGCCTGCATTAACACAGCCAAACTAGGTCGTGATAATCCAACAGAACCCGCAATAGGGCGTAAACTGGGTGCTAAAATAGCTAATCCTCCAGCCAAGGTACCAAGCAACCCTACAATGATAAAAGATGAAAGCACAATGCCAATTTTAGCCCGTCGTTGAGTATTAATCCCAATCCCATAAACAATTTGGTGCACCAAAGTATGACTGACCTGAGTATGCGTTAAGATCTCGCCTAAGCCATGGCCTAGCATGATAATAAAACCAACTAAGGCCATGAATGAGCCTAAAGCATTGGCCATAGAGTTGCCAATGTCAATTGGACTGCTTAAATTCCACAAATAGCCCAGTCCCACACAGAGAGCAGTCGCTATTAACGCATCAACATTGCGGAATAACATCACGACATAAAGAACAATAATGGCTAAACTGGCTAACTGAATGTAAAAAGACATTAATGGATCACTCCAATCTGCTTTAATCCTTGGCTAATACCTTCAATTCCCAAACCAGGTTTGTCTGCCAAAATAATTTTATTGCCAAGGCATTGTGCCCCGCCAAGAATATAATTGTCACGAATCAAATAAATAGGATCAAGATCCGCATAGAGGATATCAGGCTTACTTAAAGCAAAACTGGCTACAGCAGCAACGCCAATGGGTGACTCCAGCATACAGCCGACCATGATTTTCATTTGTGCTGTTTTAGCAATATTATAAATCGCTTGAGCATTCGCAATACCACCCGATTTCATCAACTTAATATTGATGCCATCACAGGCATTAATTTTTACAATATTCAGGGTATCTTCGGGAGAAAAGCAAGCCTCGTCGGCAATGATAAGACAGTCAACCTGTTCGTTAATCGCTTTTAAATGCAGTAAATCTTGAGCACTAATAGGTTGCTCGACCAAAGAGATATTCACATGCTGTTGTTTTAATGAATCAATAACCTTTAAGGCATCTTCATAAGACCACCCCTGATTGGCATCTACAAGTAACGTGGTGGAATTACCTACAGCGTGACGAATAGCCTGG
The DNA here is from genome assembly GCF_001648595.1 of Legionella bozemanae. GTDB lineage: Bacteria > Pseudomonadota > Gammaproteobacteria > Legionellales > Legionellaceae > Legionella > Legionella bozemanae. Next base: position 53,061 of record NZ_LBAW01000003.1, read on the forward strand.
GCACGCCTGATGTCTTCAATTGGATTTAATCCTAATTTTATTTTTATTGTTTGGTGCCCTTGCTTGACGAGGTCAATAGCATCCTGCACCATAGCGCCGATCTCTTTAACGCTTATAGTAATACACGAGCTCATGCTGTTCGTGTTACCTCCCAGCAATTTATAAAGAGGTAAACCACAATATTGGGCAAATAAATCATGCAAGGCGATATCAATGGCAGCTTTCGCAGAAGTATTACCTACTATAGCCTGGTTATTCATCTGCAGTAATAAATTCAACTCAGAAATACTTCGTCCAATCAACTGTGGACCAAGCATGGTTTTAATTGCAGTGATAATAGATTCCGTACTGTCTCCAGTGATGGCTGGGGTTGATGCTGCGGAACCATAACCCAAATTGCCACTATCCGTTTTAATCATTACCACCACATCCTCAACGCATTCGGTACGTCTTACGGCAGTTATAAATGGGCGAATTAATGGAATAGTTAATTGCGCAATATGAATCTCCGTAATGTTCATCTAAGCACCTTTTCTAAGTTTATGGTGTCTAAAAATACATTCTCTTTTCAAGTTAGAGGGATATTTTTAAAAAGCTTAATAACCCTGTTTTTCTGCTTCTGGTTTAATCCTGGCTGCAAGTAACTAAATCTTATACACATCGCTGAAAAACCAGCCCAGGCGCTATTCCTACGTCTCCGCGACGATGTTATCCCTTCTTTATAATGTCTTGAGCCCTTCCTCAATGATAGAAAGTCCAATTTCCAAATCGTTTACCTCAGTAGAAAGCGGCATGAGGAGACGGATTACATTTCCGTATCCTCCGCAACTAAGAATTACCAGTCCATGCTCTAAACAAAATCGTGTTAACCTGTCCGCCGCTTCTTTATTTGGTGCCTTTGTGCTTTTATCCTCCACAAGTTCGAGCGCCTGCATCGCACCCAACCCCCGAACATCGCCTACTATTTTATATTTTTCTTTAAATCCAGAAAGCCTGGAATGAAGTACTTTTGCAAGATGAGTGACATGTTGCAAAAGCCCTTCTTCTTCAAAGATTTTGAATACTTCAAGAGCTGCGGCACAACTTAGTGGATTTCCTCCAAAGGTTCCGCCCAACCCGCCCACCATTGCAGCATCCATCATTTCAGCTTTTCCTGTGACAGCAGCGATCACTGTTCCGCCACCCAGTCCCTTTGCTGATACAGTAAGGTCAGGATCCACTCCCATTGTCTTCATCGCAAATAGATTTCCAGTACGTCCAAAACCAGATTGAATTTCATCTGCAATGAAAACAATTTTGTTTGCCGTACAAAACTCACGAAGTTTTTGTAAAAATGGAACTGGAAATTGTATGAATCCCCCTTCCCCTAACACGGGTTCTAAAATCACTGCAGCGGTATTTTCAACACCTACGCGAAAATTAACCAGTTCAGAAAAATCATTAAAACACTCTTCGACACAATTTTTTCCCTGCCAACGATACTCATACGGAATGGCAGCACGATGAACTTCTGCAAGAAATGGACCAAATCCATGCTTGTAGGGTTTATTCTTTGCTGTAAGTGCCATGGCCATGTAAGTGCGGCCATGGTACGCATGATCAAAACAAATCACTGCTTGTTTTCCGGTATAGGCACGAGCAATTTTAATCGCATTTTCTACAGCTTCAGCTCCTGAATTCAACAGGATTGATTTTTTTTCGAAATGTCCAGGTGTGAGATCATTTAATTTTTCACACACGTTGATATAGCCTTCATAGGGAAGAATATTAAAACTCGTGTGCATGAATTTTTCAGCCTGAGCCTTGATTGCATTGACTACTGCATCGGGACAGTGCCCTGTATTTACCACTCCAATTCCAGATGAAAAATCCAAAAATACATTTCCATCTACATCCTCTACAAACGAACCTTTTGCCCGCTCCACAAAGATGGGTGTAGCGTGAAAGGGACCGCGAGCAACATGTTTATAACGCCGCTCCATCAATACTTTTGATTTTGGTCCTGGTATTTGCGTTTTAATATGTATTTGATTCATTAGTACCATCCAATTGGTGTGTCATCCAGATTAATATTCACTTGCTTGATTTCAAGATAGCTTTCGATTCCATACAAACCTAACTCACGACCAGCTCCACTTTGTTTGTAGCCCCCCCAAGGCATTTCATTATGAGTTGGATGGTAATGGTTTACCCAAAGAATACCGGCACGAATTTGCGAGGTCACTCGATGAGCACGAGTAAGGTCCTTAGTCCACACAGCGGCTGCCAAACCATAATCGGTATCGTTTGCAATTTGAATTGCTTCTTCTTCCGTATCAAAAGGAATGACTGCGAGTACCGGACCAAAAATTTCTTCTCGAGCGATGCGCATTGTGGGCTTCACCTCATCAAAAATAGTTGGCTCCAAAAAATTTCCTTTTGCAAAAACTTCACCTGTAGGGCGTTTCCCGCCACAGATCAATTTTGCACCTTCATCAATCCCTATCTTGATGTAATGTTCTACTTTGTCGCGGTGCGCACTTGAAACCAATGGACCCATTTTTACTCCATCGTCCAAGCCATGGCCTAGCTTGATATTTGGAATTTTTTTCAACATTCCTTCCACGATTTTTTCGTGAATAGAGCGCTCAACTATCAAGCGGGAGCCAGAAGAACATACCTCGCCTTGATTGGCAAAAGCGCCAAAAAGAGCACCGTCAATTGCCATCTCCAGATCGCAGTCTGCAAATACAATATTTGGATTTTTTCCACCAAGTTCTAATGATATTCGCTTCAAATTTCCCGTAGCGGCTTGCATTATTTTTTTGCCGGTAACAGTTCCACCAGTGAAGGCAACTTTATCCACCATCGAATTAGTGGATAATTCTTCACCTACTTCCATCCCGGGACCAGTAATGAGATTCACGACACCTGCTGGAAATCCACATTGATCAATCAGTTTGAATAACTCAAGCGCAGTTATTGGTGTCAATTCTGAAGGTTTTAATATGACGGTATTGCCTGCTGCAAGTGCGGGAGCAAGTTTCCAAGCGGCCATAAGTAGTGGGAAATTCCAGGGAATAATTTGTCCGCACACACCGATAGGCTCGCGTACCACATAACTAAAAGAGTTCGCCGGAACTGACATCGTTTCGCCATGAATTTTAGTAGCGAGACCTGCGTAAAACTCAAAACAATTGGCGGCATCGGTCACATCATACTCTGCTTCTGCCAAAGGTTTTCCACAGTTTCGCGTTTCCAGCTCTGCTAACATTTTGGCATTGGCGCGAATTAAATCAGCAACTTTGAATAATAGTTTACTTCGATCAAGCGCTGATGTTTTTCTCCAATCACCTTCATCGAAAGCTTTGCGTGCCGCTTTGATTGCGAGCATAACATCTTCTTTGGTACTTTCTGGAACTGTTGCAAGCAATTGGCCATTACCGGGATCAATAATATCGCGAGTGCCCCCGTTTTGGGCTAAAGTAAATTTTCCATCAATATACATTTCATAACGTTTCATTTATTAAATCCCTTTTTATTGAGTGTACTAAGTTTATTATAACTCCGACTTCGCTCTCCTGATTATTTTCAAGCAACGAAAATATTAAGTTAAAATTTTAAAATCAGATTATTTTTGTGAGCTATACTAAAAATATAGTGGGGTAGCTCAATTTATACCTCTATTTCAAATAATTACAAATAGATGCTTCTATTTGAGGGGTACTTTATGGATCAATCTACGGCTCAAATAGTGTTTAAAAATAAAATTCTCATTCTTGGATTCGGCAGCATTGGCCAAGCAATATTACCTCTTTTATTCCAATATTTTAAATTAGATCCATCGCAAATCCACATCCTGTCAAAACATAATCTTGGAGCAGATGTGGCAAACAATTATGGCGTCTCATTCAAAGAATGTGCGGTTAAAGAAAATAATTACCAAGAACTATTGTCCTCTATTCTTAAACCTGGAGATTTTTTGCTAAATTTATCCGTAGGAGTATCCACTATTGATTTAATAAAATATTGCCAGTTAAATAAAATATTATATTTGGATGCAGCCGCTGAGCCTTGGGAAGAACGCTGTAGCGATGAGAATCAACTCTTTTCTAATTATGCGTTACGTGATGCTACATTACAACATAAAAAACAGGGTCCTACCGCAGTTTTAACCCATGGAGCGAATCCTGGATTGGTATCTCACTTTCTGAAACAAGCCTTATGGAATGTGGCAAAAGATAATGAGTGGGAAGGTGAACTACCGCAAAAATCTGTGGAATGGGCACAATTGGCCCATGATCTTGATATCAAAACCATACATATTTCTGAACATGATACGCAAATTACTTCTCAAAATAAAAAACCGGATGAATTTATCAATACATGGTCAGTGGATGCCTTAATTTCTGAGGCGCTTCGACCTGCTGAACTAGGCTGGGGCAGCCATGAACGTCACTGGCCTCGTGATGCAAATCATTACAACTTTGGCTCAAATTGTGGCATATATCTTAGTCGGCCAGGAGCAGAGACCCAAGTCCGTACCTGGACCCCTAACTCTGGCCCTATTAATGGTTTGTTAATTACTCATGCTGAATCTTTATCTATTGCAGAATATTTAACTTTAAAAAAAGATAATAAAGTGTATTACCGACCAACAGTTCATTATGCTTATCATCCATGCCCTGATGCTATTTTATCTTTAAAAGAACTCGTGCAAAGAAAATACATCCCTCAAAAAGAAAAACGAATTATTTTAAATGAAATTGTTGATGGCACCGATGAACTCGGAGTTTTATTAATGGGAAATAAAAAAGGAGCTTATTGGTATGGTTCTAATCTGTCCATCCATGAAGCGCGAAAATTAGTTAAGCATAATAATGCGACAAGCTTACAAGTTGCCGCTGGAGTTTTATCAGGTGTGATCTGGGCTATTAAAAATCCAGAACGTGGGATTATAGAACCTGAAGATATGGACCATGAGTATATTTTGAGTTTAGCCAATCCTTATCTTGGTAAAGTCGCCGGCTATTATACCGATTGGACGCCTCTACAGGGCAGAGACACTTCAAATGATAAAAATATTGATCAAAGTGACCCTTGGCAGTTTATTAATATTCGAATTGATGAAGCTGGATAGAAAATCTTTAAGAAATTAGGGCAGGTCTTTCTTTTTCCCTGGAGGATAAAGAAAAGCCCTGGTTCCGTTGGCACTGCAAGATGAAATGATTGTCTTATAGGCTTCTTTGCAAAATTACTTTTTTATTGTTATTACACTTAGCTACTCCCATTGAGCATCGCCTTTCCTAACCAGAAAAAACATACATCATGTGTCATTTTTTCTGAAGTTTTTGCTAAAATCCAAGACTCAACTTCCTGCCAAATATCACCATTCATATCTTTTTTGTCTCGTTGTAGAAAAAAGGCAATAAGCCATTTCATCTCCATACTGCCTTGATGGGGTAGGAGGATGGATGTTGTTTTAACTTCTTTCTCAAAGGGTATATTTAGGCTAAGTAGTGCTGACTCTATATCATCTGCAGTATAAAATTGCTCATTTTGATTTCCTATATAATGCTTGAAATGTGATTGAATTTCATAAATTCCACGATGCCCTCTTAATACAATTAAACCTGACTCTCCAGCATCTGCTATTTTCCTAACGATATAAAGTAAATCCAAACACCAATAAAGACATTGGGAGGCGATAACCCAATTGAAATACTCATTACCTGAATTTTCTAAAAAATAGCGTTCAGCAGTTCCAGAAAAGGTGTTCGTTTGAATGGGAATAGTAAATTGATTTTTGGAATATTCTAATAACGCATCTACACTTGGTTCTACACCGGTTATAGCGACTTTTGCAGGCATTCTACTGCCGTAAGCATCAATTATTTTTTTAATTAATGTGCCGTCATGGCAACCTAAATCCAAAATATTGAGCTCCTGTGAAGGAGGAGAAAAGCGAGTACTCATTAAGTCAATAAGTATGGATTTTTCACTCGCTTTAGCGAAATAGGTTTTGAAAAACTCACTGCTATCATACATAGACATTTTTAGTCCTTATCCGTGAGGTCCATATAAATAAACATGATTTGGAGACTGTAACCAATTGCTCTTGGGATAATTCACTCCCAACGTTTCAATGAATTGAAAAGATAAAGCTTTACGTGAGTAGCTTGAATTATTTACTGGACTGCAATGAACAAAATTACCATGAAATAATAATGCATCCCCAGCCTTGACTTCCAAGGGCGTATAACAATAATTTTCAGTGGTAAAATCAGGAATATAGACTTCATTGAGCGGAGCAAATTGTCTGGTTTTAAGTTGATGATTTACCCGTGAAACCCACTTTAAGGGCCAACGGTTGCTGCCCATAATTCCATACATGCACGCATTTTCTATGCATGCATCTTCTAAAGCTAACCATAAAACTACTACTGAAGTAGGCTCAGTATAAGCAAAAGTTGATTCTTGATGCGGCCTAACCTCACTGCCTAAACCATGAGGGTACTTAGGAATATAAACGCTCAAATGACAAATTGGCCGTCTAAATCCTATACCTTTAAAAATCAACCTAAGCATGGGATTTTTGTAAACTGTTTGTTGCATCATTGAATATTTTTCTATGAGATGCATACCATGCCCAATTCTATTAATTACTCTTACGCTGTCTATCACCTCGTAAAATACATGTCCTTTGTGACTGGAGGATTGAAAATAAGGTTCAGTGACATAATCTTTTGGTTCTGATTCTGGTTTCAAAGGATTTTTAGAATAAAAGCAAACGATTTCATTATTCCAGTTTTGCGCAATATCTAATTCGGCATCATGCTGTATGATTGCAATTTCATTTAATAAGTCAGTGAGCTCTACCTGATTAATGTACTCTTTAAGAACAATAATGCCATTTTGGTTATAACTGTAGATTGCCTGGTTTAAATGGGATTGAAGATCACAAAAATTGTACTCTTTTAATGCATTTGAATTGGTAATCATTTTCATCTTTCACCTCTATTTGAAAGCACTTCAAACGGGCATATCACTTTTATGTCCAAATCAGGATGTTTTTTGCGCTTTATGGTGTAATTTAGAGGGATAATGGCAATCTCTGTGGATGCACCAGCTTCTGCACTAATGAGATGACCACCAAAAATTTGGAAATTAGCATCACCTATGGCGGCATGAATGTGTACAAACAAGCCCTCATCAGCTAAGGCCACATTGCCAGTCAAGGAAGCAATTTCATAGGTTCCCTGAAACAACCTCTTGGTATGTTGTTGCGTATCACGATGATAAAAACCCATAGTGATATTGGATAAAGCACCAATACCTGTAAAAATTGCGGATTTTAAATTAATAGAATATGTATAATGGATTATGCTTTGAAATAGGTTTTCGCCTTCTTTTAGGCTTAAGATAAAAGGAGAACTTTCGGATTGATGCACAATAATGGCTCCTATTGAGTTAACAATAAAGAGCCATCACCAAAAATCTAAAGATGTGCTCGATCAGGATGGCTTAAAGAGTACCGAACACTAACGATTTTCTTAACTTAAATTAAATCAAATTCTAATTTCTCATGTCAAGCTACTGTAACCCTAACATCAGAGACCAGCTTTTCCTTTTAGGATAAAAAAAAGACCAGCCCCTTTGCATACTTTAGAACATAAAATCCAATATTCATTCTATTTGCCTTGTAATTGCTCTATACTCCAGTTATATGTAGCAATTGATATTTGATTATGCCAAAAAATCCAGCTTCTGAATTTTTGCTTGCAATGGAAGTTGATCCATTAGAACAGCCACGCCGTTTGCCTCCTAAGTTAAACGCAGAATTTCGTACCGCTTCTGAATATTTTAGAAACAATCCAGATGTTTTTAAATTAGCAAGAACAGATAAAACAAAATTCCAAGAAAGATACGTTGTTAAACATGGAGTGCGAGCAAAACTTCCTGATACACACCATAGTTTTTTTAATTTTAATGGTAAATTAGTCTGTACTTTACCTGGAGCAGAAGGAACTATAGGTTCAGGTAATTATGGCAAGGGATGTCTAGCAATGGACGAATATGGACATGTTTTTTTAATGAAAGTCGAGAAAAAAGCTGTTCTTCAGAGGCGCGCTAAACTTAAAGAATTTGGTGCAGACAATCTACAAGACTCAATGAAGGAAGAAATAGCGATTGGGAAGGATGTTGGGCTCATCGTTGCCTCAAGGCAAAAGGGAGGAAATAGTAAGGAATACGATGCACCAGGTTATTCCGAATACATTCCAGAACAAACCTATGTATTAATGCGATTTGGTGGGGATAGTGTCAAGCAAAAAATCAAAAGCCCAGATTTAACTCCAGAGCAAAGAGTGGATATAGCGATCCAGGCAGCTTGGCAATGTCATTTATTGCATCAAGGTTATTTATCGAGATCTGGTGTTCCATACGTACATGGTGATTTAAAACCCGATCAGCTCGTCGTTAATGCTCAAAATCAATTATCCTTGGTCGATTTTGGTTGTGCCAATAACAGATTAGAGGAAAAGCATGGAAATGATTCCGGTTCCTTTGACTATTTATCACTATCATGTAAAAACTATACACGAAAAGAAGTAGATCATTTTGCCCTGCTTAGAACAATTTATATGCCTGGGATCTTTAAGGACAAAATGGGAATGCCAAAAAAAAGAGAAGAAACATTTAAGTCAGATAATGTTTCTATATTAGACGATGGAAGTATTGAACAATATGGCCTTAGAAAATGGTTTGATACGTCCAATGGTGAATTACCTATAGACAGCAGCCCTGCACAAGTAGCATTTTTATTAATTTTAACTCAGCGTCAATGCCAACATCTTTTTGATCGCTATAAGAATAACCAAGAAGTAATTTCTGCTTTAAATATTGTCTACCAGTCCGGATACATTGCTAATCAAGAACTTAATGTTGAGTCATTTTTAACTAATGAGATGGCAATAAACTGCTTGGCGAAGCTTACGCCAATCATGCATTTAATGGATAAGGACGCTCAATTAAAGCTTGTTGAGCAAATTCTGAGTTCAAATCTTAATTTAAATACATCAGAGCAACATCCATTATTAACTTATTTGCAATTTGACTCTCAAACACGGCATTCAATTACCCCAGTTATAAGCATTGCAATTAAAAATGATGTTGACCTTAATGAGGTTCTTGAAAATATTGAATTTATAAAAGCGATATCTCCTCTTATTCGTGATAACCCCAAAACTATTATTTTTGGACCTGGGGAAAATATAGTGGAGCGATTATGTCATGAATATAAGGAGGAACTTGGCAAGAATCTTCCTCTGTTTTTCGCCACTAAAAAATCTCTAGGCCCAGAAAAATTTAAAGAAATTTTTAAAACTCGGGACGTGATGGAGGCATTAAAATATGAGGTTCAGGAACATAAAGCCAAATATTCTAAGAAAGGAATAGGATTTTTTGGGCGAAAAAACAATGATGGTATAAATAAATTAAATCGATTAGATTGTAGTGACGAAAATACATATGGTAAGTTTGCACATAAGATTGAAGGCATTAGTCCTGATGGTGCATTACCTTTTTTTCGTTCGCGCGATCCTGAAATTCAAAAATTTTATTGTATTGCCCATGTTCTCTTAAGTACCGTAGGGTGCATTAAAGAAAATGAGCAAATTATGAAAAAACAAAATAACTTACTCCAACTTTAATTATTGAGCATAATTAGTAATTAAGTATAGGTCTTTTCTTTTCCCTATGGGATCTCGTTTTGTAATACTCAATTTTTATGTAGCAATTTCACTCCGTTATTTCTGTAATTTAACTCCTATTTATGTTAAAAAATTCTTGCTGAGTTTTGATTTATGGATTTTCAGCGAGCAATTATTTTTATTAACAGGAGTTACGTTCATCATTTGGTTGCCTCAGGATAACTAAGCTCTATTTAAAATAAAGGAGATGTTTAAATGTCATTTAGCAAAGAAGAAATTAGTTCTAATAATTTTAGTTGGTCTAATTTTTTGAACTGGGGTACTGTATATAGAGGGTATAATGCAGGAGTTGCATTGCTCGTTACCTATCAATATTTGACCAATCCAGAAGCTTCATTTATTGAACATATTCCTGACATCCTTATTCATGCGGCAGAAGCAGTCATTCCGAACCAATGGTCTCAAATTGCAATCGTTGCAAATGTTGGGCGTGCATCCCAAGCTGCCTATGGATTTTTCTCTGGAAACTCGACAATCCCTAGTGTCGCAAACTTGGTCGATGTGGGGAATCATTTGTTAAATACAGCCCATAGATTGTCTTAATCCCTATCTCTAGCGAATTGTTAAAAACATTGAGGGTAGGTCTTTCCCTTTCTCAGTAAGCATAATCTGGTTGCAAGCAGCCAGGTTATGCTTGCATGTGGGGATATCAAATGTATGAATACTTAAAAACTGGATATGAAAGGGTCTATCTATGATCAATATTCTACACCACCCTATTTTCCCATAAATGACATTCCCATACTTACGCCTTGATCAAGTATATCCTCTCCTTCATCTATTACTGAGCTAACTAGATTCTGTCCTCCCCCGCTTCCATTTATCTGCAAAACCGAATCTAAATTATCAGGCAACAAAGATGAGGCTAACTGCATAGGATCTAAACTAGATATAGCTCCTGATGGGGCACTCAAGGAAAAGCTTTGGTCATCTTGATCATCAGGAGGGGATTGGGATTGGTTTTGCCCCTGATTTTGTAGCATCTTATCAGCCTCATCTAAAGCTATCTGGGCGGCTACTACCCCGACTATCTGGGCCATAATGAATATCTTTTTATAAAGTACCATATATTAAGAATAGCATAAATAATGAACACATCTAAATTTCTCGGCGCTGCTCCGCAGCAAGCCTGGTTACTTGCAACCAGGAGTACAATTTAATCAGTCCTACCTTCATTCCCAAAACTGGTCAGGCTGCGCTTGCTAGGCTGCCAAGCCTTCTAACAATAAAATTAATAAAAATCCAACGAAAAAGCACAAAGTAATCAATGGAGTTTCACGAACTTCATGTGCTTCAATTAAAAGTTCTTCTGTAACGAGATAAAGTAACGCCGCAACACCAAAAGATAAAATTACATTCGTAACCGTTTGAGGTAAATGAATTAACAAACTTGCACCAAGACCTGCGCCAATTGGAATCAAGAGTGCCAAAATAAAACTCACTAACAAACGGATAGGTGCACTAACTTGCCTTGCTCCTAAAGTGGACGTGGTCGATAATCCTAAGAAGAAAATTTCAATGGAAAGGGCTATAGCGATAAGAATTCCTCCTTTTTCGCCCGCTAAAAAAGAGACGCCAATCAAAATACCATCTACTAATAAATCAATTCCAACCGCAGTTAATAACCCCCATGATATACCGTTTTTTTGTTGTTCAAGATCTTCTAATCTACTGGTCAACCATTTTAAGAACAACATCCCCAAAACACCTAACGAAAAACCAATAATAAGCGCAATGGGATCGTGATATGCACCGATTTTGGGCAGAAGTTCTTTTGCTACTGCAGCAAAAACAACTCCCGCAGCAAAATGTTGCGTGGCACTTGTTATTTGATTACCCGGCTGATAAATACTGGCAATTCCTCCACCAATAAACATTAATGCGGCAGGCATTAATGAATATAGAATTATAAAAGTGATGGATGGGGCCATAGTCGTTTTTTAATTAAGGTAATAGTTTATACAGCATAGTGAAATATTCGAGCTAATTCAACACGCGTAGGCTGTGCTGAAAGCCTGAGAGAACCTCATCTTTTATAAAGCCCCGTTAGCGTATTTGTAAGGACAAAAACTGAAGACTTCTCAGCGGCAGTAATTCACAATAGTACAAACTATACGCATTCCAGTTAATATTTCATTAACACTGCATGCTCATAATTTGAACTATCAAATTTAAATTAAGGCAGTTTATTATGTTTACACCACTTGAAAAAAATCGAAAACAAGAACACAGTCGTTTATTAGAAAATATAACGGAATTGCATTCCCTCATTTATGCGTGCAGAAGCATGGTGTTAGCCGCTCTTAAGAAAGAAAATCTCGAAGCAACCGAGCCAAACAGCTTGCAAGAAATCAACTGGAATTTATTTGTACTGGAAATGAATAGTGGCTCTCAAAGAGATCAATTGAAACATTGTTTATATCTTTCGTTTTCCTCTTATTAACCATCTGGAATTTGCAGATGGTTTAATCTATTGCCCTCATTGGTTTATTACATGGGAGCTCAAATTTTTATAATTCATTAGCTTTTTGGATAATACAGTTACCCTGCCTCTTGGTTTTTTTAAAGAACCATCTCCTAGAGGAGGTGTTCCATACTCATAAATAACTGCTCTGGTATAGCAATATTAGGGGGCAAGTCTTTCCTTTTTTCTGTAGGCTAAAGGAAAGACCTGACGTATTTACCTATATGTCGCAAAATTTTAAAATCTCCAAGCTTGCAACACATTAATAAAACCATTTTATTGTTAAACCACGCAAGGGACAGTCTGAACTCGCTCAGGGGCTTTTCCATCGTGTTTCGGTGCTAGTCTAGTGGTTAATTTGCGATAACTATCCAGTACACTATCTGCTACTGTCAGTGCATCAGGAAAGCAATAGTTGATTTGTTTGCATTGATTAGCAAGTACATGGAGCTTATTCCAATCACTTATATTTTCTTTATTGATTTTTTTAGAGTCGAGTAATTGTTTATAACAGAAAAGTTCTAAAAATCTTTTTACTTTATCTTTGTCAGCTGTACGCTCAACTGTATTATGAAAAATTTTATTTATTTGCAGCTGCAATTTTTTTTGGGTCAAAGGGAATTCTGTATTCTCAATAATGAATGCCGCTGCCGCTTTAAAAAAAGCAGAAAACTCGAAGCTTCCTTGAGGTTGTTTCTTCTGTTTGAAAAAAGTGGCAACTGGAGGCTTCTTTTTTCGAATGAATAAATCTAAAAATTCACTGTTTTTTAAAGTAGCATCTAACAATAATTTAAGTGTTGCATGCTTATTATCATCGTTTTTATGATCTTTCATAGCAACGGAAGCAGCTATATATAAAGTAGGATCTATATTGGTCCAATGAGTATTTGTTAATAAAGCAATGAGGTCTTGATCACAAGGAACCTTTTCACATTCTTTTAAAAGTATTCTTCGTAGCGAGCCTTGATAGGCAGCAATGTTTTCTGGATCATTTAGAATAGAATCATCGGTTATGATGTCGATAGATTGGCTAACTACTAATTTAAATAGCGCGCCACTGTTTTCTTTTTTCTCTCGGTTAAAATAATCATAAACATCACTAAAAAATTGGGGATTGCTCGCAGCTTTTCTTATTAAATGTTTGAAAAATTCATTGTTACTCTGTTCTTCAGAGGATAAGGCAACGATTTTCTCCACCTCATTCCACAGTATTCGATAAAAGATCTCTGGTTTTCGCATCTCGGTGTTTATTGATATTTTCTTATATGTATCTATTCTTGAATGAATATAATTTTTGATATCAGCCCTATTCGTTCTACTCAACGCTTTATTCTCATTAATTACTGCCTCATAATGGCCTATCGCCTTGAATGCTTTTGTTAGGGTTTCAGATTTCCTGGTATTACCGAAATAACAGTTGACTATTCCTTCCACCGATTTATCAAAAATATAATTGATTAATTGTCTCAGGTGAAAAAAATCATCATCAGTATCTATATTGAAGGGTTTATTTTTTAGATCTTTGCCTGATTGCAGCATAGGATTTATCAAATGCTGGATAGTGCTTAGGTCCTTCATTTCCGTGGTACACCATTTATAGACATCTTCAGGTAATCGTTCTTTTAACAGACCTTTTAAATTTGCCAGAACACAATTACCTATTTTTTTGGATTTTACATGTTTGCCCAAGCTAAAACTGAAACCCAAATCTTTTAGTGCCTTATCATATTGATCATAAAATTTCTTATAGTCCTCTTCATTACCGTTTACTACTTCTAATCCGGTAATTTTTTCAATGGCCGTTCTTAACTTATTTAAATCTAAGCCAGTGATATTAATGCGATAAACTAAATTATAAGTCGCTCTCTGACCATTGCCACGATTGCAATGGGTAATGACCAATTGATTTCTTTCCTGATATATTTGGGTATAGATTGCGTGACCAATGCAGTTATGCTCAATTGTTAAATCATTACCAGCAAGGAGCTTTCTAATTCGTTTTAAAGTAATCTCATTTTTATCTTCGATAACGATTGTTTTAATTGACTCATAAAACCGATTAAGAATGCTTTTGTATTTCTTTAACTCTGAAGCAGAATATGTTTTTCCTGCTATTGTAATGTCTTGCGAAAGGACAGCTAGCAATAGTTTTACAAATTCTTCACTAGCTGCTTTAACAACTAACCCCTGCCTTCTAATATGTTCTTTTTGATTAACCACTAAATCAATCCGATAACCATGAAACATAGTTGCCCAGAAAGCCAAAAAGTTTTTATTTTCGGCATCATTGACATCGCTTAGCCATTTTTTCTTTTTAGTGATCGATTCATTTAATGTAGCTCTCTTTTTCGCTTTGCCTTTTTTTGATTTTATTTTATTTAATTCTACTTCTGCATCGGCTATTTCCTGTTTGACCCGATCATAAGCTGCTGAAGTCGGTTTATTGAGATTCTGGCGTTCGAGATCTGTCCGCATGAATTGCTCGAATACATGAGTAAAATTTACTGTTTTTGCTACCGGTGGATTGGATACACCATGTGTCATCCTGTGCTTCTTTCTTTTATAAACATCTTTTTTTGATTGCATATTCTGACTACCCCAATGATCTGCCCTATCACCATACATAGTTAATAGATATAACACATACAGTTACATTGTAAATCCAATTTTACGAAGTTCAATCAGATTGTATTAATATTTTAATTAGAAATTTTGAGCCGAAAAGTGCAGTGAAGTGTATAGAGCCAGGTCTTATCTTTTGCCTGTAGAATAAAGGACCTGAGCCCGTTTTGCTTTTGCAAGTTTCAACGAGCAAGTAAGTTGGATCACAATGACCATGTGCTTGCTTTTAATACTTCTCAAATAAATTATTTACAGACCACACAGTTCACTTAATCTAAATAAAATACAAATTGTATATTTAACAAAGGAGTTGTTATGCTTTCAAAAGGATTTTTTTCCTCTTCTACATTTAGTTGGGATCAAGATTTATCAATTAGAGATAATGTTCGTAAAGTGATGCAGGACTATCTTCCTTATGGATTTAATGTACTAATGAAAAATTAGGACTCAGGTGAAATTCTTTCTTTTTATCTGACTGTAACAATTTAATGCCCTCATTCTTGCTTCATGATGATTAATAATTGGCTTGGGGTACCTTGTATGCAAATAAATCCTATTACAATCAGTTGATTCCCAAGGAGCATGGATTGATGGCCTTTCTAATTTAGAAAGTTCCGGAACCCAATGACGAATATAACTACCGTCAGGATCGAATTTTTGGCTTTGTAATACAGGGTTGAAAATACGAAAATAGGGTGCCGCATCAGCACCACATCCGGCTACCCATTGCCAACTGGCACTATTATTTGCTAAATCCGCATCAACAAGAGTATCTAAAAACCAGTCGGCGCCCAACCGCCAATCAATCAGTAACCCCTTAGTAAGAAATGACGCAACAATCATACGCACACGATTGTGCATATATCCTGTAGCCCATAACTCTCTCATCCCCGCATCAATTATTGGGTAACCGGTCAATCCTCTTTGCCAGGGAGTTAATAATTGCTCATCGTTCTGCCAAGGAAATGCATCAAACTCACTTCTAAAATTATCATAGGGAAGATTAGGGAAGTGATACAGTAAATAAGCTGAAAACTCCCTCCACCCAAGCTCTGATAAAAAATGTTCTGCTGAGGATAAATCACAGCTTGAATCAAGCTTTGCTAATTCAATTGCTCGTACGATAGTTAACGGACTGATTTCCCCAAAATGCAAATGAGGTGATAAACGTGATGTTGCATTTTTTATAGGAAAATCACGATTTTTTTTATACCCATTGAGATGATACTTGATAAACTGACGAAGTTTGTATTGCGCCCCCTCCTCTCCTGGAGTCCAATAATTACTAAATTGTACTGCCCAATTGATGTTGGGTAATAATTTCCAATCCAAAAGCTTATCGCTTTGAACCTCAACTCCAGTTGGACGATGCTCTAAATGCATAGGCGGTTGAATATTAAGAATTTGTTTACAGTATTTCCAGTAAGGAGTAAACACTTTAAAATAATCGCCGTTTTTATTTCTTATCGTCCAAGGTTCGTGAAGCAAGGTTCCATTCGAACTGTAGACTTCAATGCCTCGCTCCAACAAAGTTGCTTTAATCTTTTTATCACGCGAAATAGCTGATGGCTCATAACAACGATTCCAAAATACTGAGCTTATAGAAATTGTCTTGGCCAAATCTAAAATAATTTCTAATGGCTCACCTTTACGAAGGACAAGATTTAATCCGCATTGATTTAAGGAGCGGTTTAAAGAAATAAGGCTATAGTGAAGCCACCAGGCTTGTGCTCCTCCTAACACACTATTTTTTTCATTATAAATATACAACGGAATCACAAACTGGTGATGAGAGCAAGCCTCGATGAACGCAGGATTGTCGTTTAGCCTTAAATCTTGTCGAAACCAGATTAATGCAACACCCATATAAATCTCGTGATGAACTGAATGTTTTAATTTATCAATTTCAATAACAGATTCATAGAAAAAGTATTTAATATGTCAGGCAAATTAGACAGTTTTCAAATAATTTAAGTCAAAATAGAACCTAATACATTGCACCATGAAACAAATATTGTTTCTCAAAAAACTGTCTCTTGAGCACATCCTTGCCTACCCCCCGCGGCTTTGTCCGCGAGGTCCAGTGTTTTAGGCAGATCTTCTGGATCCCGCGGACAAAGCCGCGGGACGTCGGAATAGGCTGAACTGGTTTTCAGCGATGTGTAGAAAATTCAGCTCAAAAAGAGAGGCAGATCATACCTCTTTTTCTGAAACTCGTAAAACATATATACCTAATTGTCAAAATAGTCTTTATTTCTTGTTATAAGGAAAAGAATACACGTGTCGATTCTATTTTATTCATCAAAAAATAAGACTTCACCAGAAGCAACATCGTACAAACCACCAATAATTTTAATGGTTCCTTGATCCTTTAACTCTTTTATAACACTACTTTTATCTAGAATATTTTGAATGCTATTTTTGATATTAATTTTGGCAACTTCATTGACATAAGCGAGATTACTCCCGTTTCGATTTTCTTTAAATGATTTCTCCAAGCTAATTGCAGGTTTTATTTTATCTAAAAGCTGAGTCAGATATCCTAGCTGAGCTTCATCACAAGCCCCTTTTATTGCACCACAATTTGTGTGACCAAGCACTACAATTAGTTTAGATCCAGCTAGCTTACATGCAAACTCTAAACTACCGATAATGTCATCATTTACAATATTACCTGCAATTCTAATGCTAAAAATATCACCTAGACCTTGGTCAAAGATTAATTCTGCTGGTGTTCTTGAATCAATGCAACTTAAAATCGTGGCAAAAGGGTATTGTGCCTCTGCTGTTTCATTGACTTGTTGAAGAAGGTTACGATTAAATCGCAAGTTTTGAATAAAACGCTCATTTCCTCTTTTGAGTAAATCAACTGCTTCATCGGGAGTAATATTAAGCTGATCTTCTTTTTTAAGAGTTTTCATATCGATTTCCTTTTTTATATATCAGTGAATATAAATACCAGTGTTTTAAATTGAACCTATGATAATAGTTTATTGACTTATATAGATTAGAATTAATAGCTCGTTATGTTAAAGGACTAATGAGTTAGAATATAACAGAGAAAAGATAGAATCCATTTTACTTTGATAAAATGAGGAAAATGTGATGCAAAAATTTTAAAAATAATCCCTGTTTCTTTTACAGAATATATTAAGAGAATTGCTGGTCGTGACAAATAAAAAATGAATTATAGAAAACAAGATTTTTTTAAGTAACCCCTACAATTTTAACGAAGCATTTAATTTCTCCATAACTCCAGCGCAGAGTAATTTTTGAATTCTTAAACAAAGGAAATTCTGCGTTATTTAAGAAATTGGATTAAAATACTAATAGCGCTTTTAAGTTCATTAAAATAAGAAAAAGCTAAGATTAATATAATACCAAGTGCAAAACCTATGGCACTTGCCTTACCAAAACGAGTATAAACGGTTTTTAATTGTTCTAGATATATTAAATTCTTAAAAGGTCCTAACCACCAAAAATAAAATGGGCGTTCCCAAAAAGGTTTTTCAAAAATACCGCCTGTAACAAACAATTGTTTACCACATATACTACAGTAAAATACTTGAACCTTATGAGTAACGAGACGATTCTCAAATTTTACAATAGGCTCCATACTTTTCTTACAAAATTTACAGGGTAACTTCATGATAAAAACCTTTTTAAATATCCTGATATTAAGTATAAAGGAATTACTATCAATAACTCATTTAATGTACTTTCACTAAGCATAGCCATTCTTCTTTACCTGTTGATATGCTTGAGGCGAAGAACAATCACACCTACTAATGAATTACAAATCTCCTCATGAAAAATGTTATTATTTTTTAAACTAAAGAAACAAATATATCTTAAGATAAACAATTATAAATAAATCATGAGTAGAGCGACAGTTCGAAAATTAAGATTCTCCAAAAACAAGGTTATAAAATTTAAAGAATTTGTTTAAGTACAAAAATACATTTAAAAATGTGCTGCTCGAATTCTTATTTCTTGCTCAATAAGGAAAAAATCATGAACAAGGATTTATGCTTCATAAGTGCAGTAGAACTAAACACTCTTTATCGAGATAAAAAAACGTCTCCCGTTGAAGTGTGTCAAGCAACTTTGCAGAAAATCCAAGATATAAATGGTGAAATTAATGCGTTTCAGCACATTGATGGGGAAACAGCAATGGAAATGGCCCGCCTCTCAGAAATGCGTTGGTATAGAAAAAAAGAACTAGGATTCATTGATGGCATTCCTCTTACAATAAAAGATAATATTTTAACAAAGGGCTATCCTTCTTTATGTGGTTCAAAGACAGTTAACCCTAATCAACAGTGGAATATTGATGCTCCTGCTGTTGCGAGACTTCGAGAGCAAGGGGCTGTATTTTTGGGAAAAACAACTATGCCCGAATTTGCATGGAAGGTAACAACCGAAAGTCCTCTCTTTGGTATAACACGTAATCCATGGAATCAGAGTTATACCCCTGGCGGCTCTAGTGGTGGTGCTGCGGCAGCAGTGGCAAGTGGTATGGGTACTTTGGCATTGGCATCGGATGGTGGGGGGTCTATTCGTGTACCGGCCAGTCATTGTAACCTCGTGGGGTTTAAACCAACGCACGGTCGGGTGCCAGATTATCCCCCGTCACCATTTGGGACTAACTCCAATATTGGGCCTATTGCCAGAACCGTTGCAGATATCGCGTTAATGATGAATGTGATAACTCAATACGATTCTCGAGATTGGTATAGTTTACCGCCGGAGCATGTTGACTATCTAAGAAAGATAAAAGGTAATGTAAGAAAAATTAAAGTTGCCTATAGTCCAGATTTAGGTTTAAGTTCAGTATATTCTCCTATTACACCAGAGGTCGCGGAAGTAACTAAAAAGGGGGTTGCTCAATTAAATTTAATAGGCGTTGCTGTTGAAGAAATTGACTTAGGAAACAATTTCTTTGAAAAAGGAGCCAAAGCTTATGAGACCATTCGCTTTGCGATGCTTACTTCCTTGGTATCAAAGTTAACTCCTCAACAGCAATCTGTAATGGACTCTGAGCTATTGAAGACCTCTAAAGAAAATTCTATATCCCTTAATAAGTATTTAGAAGCGGAACAAGAAAGACGTTTGTTTGGTTCCAAATTAAACCAGTTTTTTGCTAAATACGATCTTTTAATAACACCTACTATCCATTGTCTTCCTGGACTCGTAGAACAACTTGCTCCAGAACCCTTTTTAACCATGTGCTTTAATTTTTCAAGACATCCAGCGATATCGATACCTTGTGGTTTTTCTAAAAATGGGCTGCCAATTGGATTGCAAATGATTAGTGGGCATTATAGAGATGCTTTTTTACTCAAAGTAGCTTATGCATTCGAGCAAACACTGTCAAATTAAGTGATAATAATAGGACGAGCAAATAGCTTCTTTTCTAAATATAAATGCTTCCTACTGTTGGTCAAGGGAAACAACACCTCATGTCGCATCTCCTTTCATCTCCGGGGCGAGGGCAAGGCGATAATCCCTGCCACTCTAAAATTTTTTAAGACTAATTGACAAGTATCTCAATACACGGGGAAGCGTTATGCGCTTCATCTAATGAATGCTCAGTAAAACTTCCCGTTTTCATGCAGTTTGGAGACCAATGCCCCATTAACTATTAACGACAACCAACTGTATTAAGTACCCTTATTTCTTGCTTTTGCCAACATAGTTAATTTCTCGCCTTCTAACAATCAGACTCAGGGCCGCCATTAGAGGAGCATTGCGATTTAGGTGAACTATTATTGACAACAGTAGTCGATAATACTGGTATCGCGAAAATATCGCCAGAAGCTGATACATGGGACGCCTCGTTTCCTTCAAAAACAACCATATTAGCGGCATAAACTCCATATCCCTCACCGCTGCCTCCTAAAACATTAATCGTAGAATTAGTAACCGTCGCATTACCGCTATTGCTATTGAATAGATCCGCTAAAATCCCCATCGTGAAAAGGTCTCCACTCGCATTAACTACTGAATTCGTAACAACCACATTCCGATTAAAACCCGCAATACCCACCACCTCACCTCCACCATTTGCAGTTACCGTGGAATTCGTTACGAATGCGTCCATATCACCGTATACGCCGTATGTCGTTCCACCACCTGTTGCCTTCACTGTGGAATTATCGATTATGACCGTATTGCTATCACTTACAACTGCATAGGTATCTCCTCCTCCTATAACACTACTGATGGAATTAGTTATTGTAAGCCCATTGACCGCCAATATTCCTACAGTCTGCCCTCCGCCGACAGCACTAACATTAGAGCTGTCTACAGTGGCGTTGTTAAAAGCTTGCACTCCATAGGCAAAACCACCACCAAAGACCTGTATGTTAGAATTACCTACCATCAAATTATTGTTACCGTACACTCCGAAGGTATTTCCTTCACTAACAGCCTTAATGATGGAATTAGTGACAATACTATCATTGGCAAATACCGCAAGGGTCTCGTAAACACTAGTAGCATTAATACTAGAATTATCTATTATCAAACTATTATTGCCGGATACTGCGATAGTAGTACCTTCACTCACGGTGTTAATGATAGAATTCATAACGGTACCATCATAGGCCGATACACCTACAGACTGGCCCTGATTAGCAATTGCACTAATAATAGAGTTATCTATTATTAAACCATTATTGCCAGATACTGCGGTAGCATTCCCTTCACTCACGGCACTAACGGTAGAATTACTGACATTACCATCATAGGCTGATATCCCGTAGGCAAGTCCTCCGTCACTGGCAACACTAATGAATGAGTTATTAATAGTTGCATTGCCTACAGCACTGATCCCATAAGCAGCACTTCCTAGACCCGGTAGGCTTTCAACATTTATGGTGCTTTGGGTCATTATAGCGTCGTTATCAGTATAAAGACCATACACTTGCGCAGCCGAATTCTGGAGATGAAGACTTGAATTAGTCGTTGTACCATTATTGTGAGCATATATTCCATATTGCTCGCCAAGTCCATTTAGACTCATTATGGAAGAGATAAGGCTGGCATTGTGTTCTGCATAAACTCCAGTTAAGGTTGCGAAATCAGTTCCTATTACATCCAAAAGAGAAGTTAATACTAATGCATCCTGGTCTGCTTTAACTGCAAAAACACTACCTAAACCCGTACTACCAGAAGTAATATTAGAATTAGTTACCAACACATTATCTTTACCGTAAATGCCGTAGGTATTTCCCTCATTTAAACTTGCGGAAAATATAGTCGTGTTATTTACATAAGCATTCTCACCCGCAAAGACAGCATATGTTTCGGGGGCACCACTGCCAGTAGCAGTTACAGCTGAATTATAAACATTTATATTCCCAGTAGCACCTGCAGCGATTAATTCATCAAATCCTGTTTCAGTCAATAATGAAGGGATAATCTGGTTGTTGTTGGTAACTTGCACATCATGAATCAGTCCATTACCTGTCCACCATAACCCTCCAACAATCTCGGGACGAGCATTACCACTTGCTGGCTGTCTAAAATCATAGGTTCTGCCCCAAATACTTTGTCCATTATATAAGTTAACAAAACCATCAGCGCCCATGGTAGGAACTTGATAAGTTCCTGACGCAAACCATAAAGACGCGTTCGGCGCTACAGCATTAATACCAGTAACAACACCTTGATACAAATCAAGACAAGGATTTTCAGCGGTACAACTATTTAAGTTAATGGACCACTGATTACTGCCCTGAGGACTAAAAAACCACACATTATCAGCAAGCAGTTGTGTTGGCCCGCTGGCTACAAAGCTATTACGAACAGGACTCGCAAGACCATAAGATTGACGTGCAATATGGCGAATAATAGGCTCTTCCATTCGATTGCTTAATCGGTTAACATCCGTATGATTAGGACCGCCAAAACTGTACCGAATTCCTAATGAGAACTTATTTTTATTTTGGTTGTCGTAATTATTTTGAACAATAAGCGATGCATTATTATTCATATATAATTCAATATTGGCCTCTACTCCATTAATGCTTTTTGCGGTCTTATAATCGAAGTGATAGACACCTCCTCGTACCCATCCCCCTTTCAGGAATGGGAAATAACGCCCTACCTCTCCTTCTACACCATTACCGAACTCATTCACCAAAGCTACCGGAGTATCAATAAAACTATGCCCGTGACCACCAGCTAAATAATTAGTCATCCCCGAATCACTTAATGTAGATTGAGGAATATCACTCGCCATTATATATTGATAAGGCTGTTGGCGATCACTCATTGGAATATAGCCCTGAATACGTGCTTCATAATGGCGAGTCAATAGTTCAATACCAGGGTTTGCAAGCCATGCATGGGTATGCGCTCTGGTTCGTTGATAATCACCAAAAAAATAACCGCCTAAAATAACCTCATGCGTATTTAAAGTAGTTAAACGACGAAGACCCGAACCAAGGCTAAAAGCATAATTATCATACCGCCCAGCCATAAAACTACCGTCAGCAAACCATAAATGATTCGCATTACCTTGAATAGGAATTAAACTATCTACAAAACCTCCTAACTGATTTCTTCCTCCAAGCCCTTGACCGGTATAACGTTTAGTCCAGGGAGTCCCTGCACCCAGTAATTCATTTTGAGCATTAGCATTCAATGCATTTAAGCTTAAAAGAGCTATAGCGACAACGACTGGTTTTATTTTTAACGTCCTTATAAGCATTCATATATCCTTAGTGGTTTTTAATATTCAACAACAAAAATTAGTTAGGTTTAGAGCAAATTAATTTTGAAAAATTATGCCTTTTATTCATCACTTAAAAACTGATTCTTTCACAATCAACTATGGAAATCCAGGGCATAAGTTATGGGTAATAATACCCAGATTGACATTATTAGAGGTTTTCCATAATCTCTAGATTTACATAAGGAGCTTCATAATGACAAGGCTGTCCGCCACTATAGTTGTGTTGGGTTTATTTTCAGGAGTAGTACATGCGAGTAAAAATTTGCCAGAGGATCATCTGAATCAGGTTATCTTCTCTGCACAATCTGGGATACAGCAACAAGACATAAAAAATCCCACTCCATTCAAAATAATTAAAATTGACGTAAAGCACCTTCAAACCCAATTAAAAAAAACACTCAAAGTTAGCGCAGGCACTCCGATTCAGTTACCGTTTCCTGATGGAAGTATCCACACTTATAAAGTATGGGAAAATCATACTCTTCACCCTGATTTAGCTGCTCACTTTCCTGAAATTAAAACCTATAATGCTTATGGTGTTTCTAATTCTGACGAGTTTGTTAAGTTTGATATTACCCCCGCTGGCTTTCATGCAATGATTATAAGACCGGGAAAAGATACTCTTTATATCGATCCAATATCTAATTCGCCTAATTCTCTTTATAGGGTATGGACTAATAAAGAAATCCCTGTGAGCAAACCAGGCCAGTGCCTTGTCGAAGATAGTCTAAGTATGGAACCACAACGATTGAAAGCGGAGGCAACTTCTTGTACATTAAGGACCTTTAGACTCGCGCTCGCCGCTACTTCTTCCTATACTGCAGCCCATGGAGGAACTGTCGCCGGTGTACTTGCAGCACAGAGCACCACTGTCAATCGGATTAATGGGATATATGAGCGTGATTTAAATATTTCTCTGCAATTAGTCAATCCTACAGCTCCCGCTTATCCCTCCTCTCCTTATCCCATTATTTTTGGTGATCCAGCGAATCCCACACCACCCAATCCTTATACATCAAACAATGATGTGAGTATTTTGATAGAGGAAAATCAAAATTTCTTCAATAATACCATCGATCCAAACTCTTATGACGTTGGCCATGTTTATAGCTATACTAAGAGCATGGAAGATCTTACTTATGCAGGCTTGGCTACTATAAGGAGTACCTGTAATCCTCTTTATAAAGCTCGTGCCGCCAGCTTATCCTTTTATGTAGCTCCAAACGATTTTGATATTAACGTTATTGCTCATGAAATAGGACATCAATTTGGTGCCACACATACTCAAAACAATGAATGCAGTCGCACTCCAGAATCTTCGGTAGAAACCGGCAGTGGAGTCACTACCATGAGTTATGGTGCATCTTATTGTTATCCGTCTGTGATCAATGCTAGTTTTGATTTTTTTCATGCCTTCTCGGTACAACAGATTGAAGCTTATCTAGCTACCCTGCCCAACCCACCTACTTGTGGTTCGAATACCTCAACATTACCTATACCGGCACCGACAATTAATTCAACGAATGGTAATTCTGTTATACCGGTGAATACGCCCTTTACTCTTACAGGAAATGTTACTCCAGGGGCACCTTCCGAAATTTTAAATTATATTTGGGAGCAAATGGATATAGAAATAACTCATCAACCACCTGTTAAAAGCGCCACTGGAGGCCCCAATTTTAGAGATTTTCTTCCTAATAGGTCACCTATACGCTATTTCCCTAACCTAAATGATTTAGCTAGAGGAGGACCTTTCACCTGGGAAGTGTTGCCTTCTGTCTCACGAACACTTAATTTTAGACTCACCGCTCGTCAGAATAACCCAGCACCTGGAGTAGGCTCCTGCAACGCGTTTACTGATGTTACCGTAACAACCGATGCGAACTCCGGCCCTTTTCTTTTAATTCACCCTAACCGTAGCGGTATTATCTGGACTCAAGGATCTAATCAAAATATTACCTGGAAGGTTGCCAATACAAATAATCTCCCTGTTAATGCACCTTTTGTCGATATCTTGCTCTCAGTTAATGGCGGTTTAACGTTTCCTTATGTGCTAGCAACACACATTCCTAATTCAGGAAGCACTTACATCAAAGTGCCATCTGTGAGTACCTCCACAGCACGGATCATGGTTATGGCTTCAGATAAGCGGTTTTTTACAGTACCAGGAAAAAATTTCACTATAAGATAAGAAAAAAGTGTGTTGCAAAAATAAATGGGCCATTATAAAAAATGGCCCATTTAGATTAAGGAATAAATATTAAAAATGTGGTTCTTAAGAAAATTTATCTTATGTAAATCATAATTAACTATTTCTTTTAGCAAACTCACCTTGGTTCATTACTCATAGAATTTCTTGAAATAAAGCAAATAATAAAAATAGATAATTAAATCGGGAATAAAGATCTTTACTATGCAAGGTTGCTTACATGAAAAACACACAAACCATTAAAGAGATGATAGCTTTATCTACCGGGATTCAATCTTATTGTATTCCTCTGAAAGAAATAGGGTTTCATACATTCACTGTTCTGATTAATTTTGATAATAACTCACAAATAAATTTAAGCAATCGACCTCAATGGATTAACGATTATTATGAATTAAAATTATATGAAAGCAGTATATTTGATACAAATCCTACATTATTTAACAGCGGAGTGAGCATTTGGCCTCAAGACTCTCATTTACCAGTATTTCAGCATGGATTACTTCACTTCGATAGCGGTCAAGGAATAACAATCTGCCATCGCGCAATAGATTACACCGCTTTTTATTTTTTTTCCGGCTCAAAAAAAAATGCGGGATTATTAAATGTCATTATTAATAATCTTACTTTTTTTGAGGATTTTATTAATTATTTTACTAGGGAGGCCGATCACATAATTAGTTCTGCATTTTCTTTGAAATTTAGTCGAATACAAAAAGAAAATAATAATATATTAAGTGATTCTTTTATTCTTAATAACTTAAATAAATACAATAAGTGCCAACTTCGAATACAAGAAATAAGAAAAAAAATAACCGATAAACCAACCCCATTTAACTCAGAATTATCTTTAAGGCAAAAACAAGTTCTTTTCTGGTATGCAAAAGGTAAAACTGCCAAACAAACAGCTAAAATATTAGGGCTTTCTCCACGCACAGTAGAACGACATTTTGAAGAAATTCGCAAAAAAAAAGGTAACAAAAATAAGCAAGAAATATTAAATGAATTTTTGAGATTATCCTATGAGGGAAGATTAGAGTTTTAGAATATTTAAATAAAGAAATCTGAGACCAATTTTCAGCTAAAAGTGTCTTCTCTAACAGGAGAAAATACATCTTTGTCCCTAGCATTATATTAAGTTGCGTGTATCATTTTAAAATTTGATTCTTTTTCACAGTATTTTAGTAACTAATCGCTTTAAAGATAAAAAGCATTTTCCAATTTCCAATTAATATTTTCTTATGGTTTACTATGTTATTTAATGAAAATTTATTACAAATCAATAAAATTGTTAGCGCTCTTAATGAGCTTTTCAATAATATTAACTACTCCTCTAGACACCCTCAATTTCAAATTTTTTTAACTTGCTTGGAAAGCTTATTGCAATCAACTCAGTATATTAATTATTTGCCGAAACAGAGTTTTTATTTAAAGCAAATTAGTTTGCTTAGAGAATTAAAAGTGTGTCATAGGAAGTGTTTAAATATGCTCTATATCTCAAAAGAATATAGTGAGTTTTTTCCTTCTCATATTCCTCTTGATATTGTTGATGATTTACTGATGAAATTAGATAATATTTGCAAGACATTAAGGGATAAAGAAGAAACCGAAGTAAAGCCTTATATTAAAAATAAATGGATAATGAGTTTTCCATTAGCAGATAATATTCGAGAACGCCTAGATCAGGTTTTATACTCCTTGAATAAGTCCATGCTAACAAAGAATAAATTACCGCCGTCTGTCTTTATAAGTTATGCCTGGCCATTTCCCGATAAGATTAAAGAAGAGTTTTGGATGCATAATTTTATTTTAATTTTAGCTAATGATCTCAAAAAGGCCGGAGTTTTAGTATTTGTTGACTTTCAACATAGCAGATGGGGACATCGTATCCAATCCCACATTAGTCGGATTAAAGAGTGTGACGCAGTTATTTTATTAGGCACTTCTTCTTTAAAATCAAAATATGAAAATCCGGATTTTCACATGGTGCAAGATGAGCTCAGCGAAATAATCCATAGTCATAAACCAGTAATACCTATTTTACTTACGGGTGATTTTTTCGAATCCTTTCCTAGAGCAATTGTAAGAAACTTGGCGATTGAAGATTGGCGAGAGGAATCGTATATCGCTCATTTAAAAGACCTATTACAGCACCTATATTCCCCTAACTCCAAAGCTTATAAAACCTTATGGGATAGCTTATTGCAGTTTGTACAAACCCAATTTCAAAATAAGGCCAGCGTTAATTTGTCAGGTCAAAGACTAGGAACATTAATTAGTTCAAGCTCATTTCAATCAAAGGAAAAAGCTAAAACTTATAAAGAAACAACTTCGGTGACCATACGCAAAACTGACGATCAAATGGATAAACAAGCTGATTTATTTCATGAGAAACAGCGATTTTTTAGACTTCCTCCTTTACAAGAAAAAAATAATCCTTATCGGCTCCCGCAAATTAACCTAAAACTAAAATAGGAATCTTTCTCTCATTCAACAAGTTACAAGTTATGCGTGCTAAAAGCCCACTGTTGATGGGCTTTTTCATATTTCAATTACCCTCTTATATCGCTAACAAAGACAGGATAATTATTAGGTGTGCCAGCCATTACTTCAGTGTGACCTTGATTATTTATATAAATAATTGTCGGGGTTCCCACAAGACCTGTATATCGAATGAAAGCCAACTCATTCTCATTTAAGGAACGAATAGCATAGGCTGACGGATTAGTTGATGGCGGAATACCCCCGCTTTCGCTTATGATATTAAAATTATCTTCATTATAAGCAAAAGCGCCCGCCGGGGTTGCAGGATAACCTGAGCCAGGCGGCACTCTTCCATCAAGGATAGCCCAAACTTTGCCTTGAGATGAGGGTTGCAAGAAGCTAACTAGAATCCAATGAATTGATACTTGCCCACTTATAACATAAGGCTGCATGCCCTCATAAAAATCATGGCAAACAGAGCAGTTTGGTTCGCCAAAAACATAAATTGTCTTGGGCGCATTCGGATTTCCTTCTACAAAAGAGGCTAAGGAACGTACTACATCGTATGAAAAATTAGCAGGAACCTGCTTGTTACTTCCATAACTACTCATAGGCAAGTTGCTGATATAATCTAGGAATGTGGTCGCTTGTGATGATGGAGGTGCTGGAGGCGGTGAAGGAATTTGAATGGCTTGGCCGCCAACTACGGCATAACGTTGGAACTGATCAATGAAGATAATTTGTTTATCTACTGTTTGATAAGCTAACAGGTTGGCAATATCATTAGAGGCGCCAGGGCCAGGAGGAATGATAGGATTATAAGGAGGCGTGATGGGGATTCTTGTCGCACTGCTTAACAGTAAGGTAATTTCCGCAGGATTACTTAAAATTTGTCCGTCTATAATGAGGAATTGACCATTTACGTCCACAATGCCCTTTTGTGGAGCCCAATGAGATTCTGGTGGGAAAGTAGCCTCGTACTTTAATAAGTCACTAAAGTAGAAACTTGTTTTCACTTGCGGTGGAGCAAAAAAGATACTCCCATACGCGGCTCTGACGCTTAATTGGGCAGGGGTAAGTATCTGAATATCCAAAATATCCGCCTGGCTTGGCTGATAGCATTGATTGGGATTTCCCTGCGCACACAGCACTGGCCCACCCTTTATAGTTCCAGATAATCCACCATTTACATATAAAGTCAAAATACATGATTGATGAGCACCTAGAGGAGACGTACATCCTGAAGGAGTAATACCCTGTATAGGTTTCATCTGTAGAGTATGCGGCTTGCGTGACTGATTAGTCACTGTATATTTTACTTGGGCAGTATCTGTTGTACCTATAGACACTTGAGGTGGAAATCCTGGAACAGGTATTAAAGTCCATAAAGGAGCTCCAGCATACACTACAACAGTAAAACAAAAAATGCTAAAGCCAATTCCTATTTGATTTATTAAGCGAAACAATTTCATATCCATGTCCTTATGCCAGGTAAGTGAGGTTAAACATCACTCCATTCGTGTAGAGGTGGTTTAAGCTAAGTCCGCTATTTTGCGTTTGCCCCGCAGCTCGACCAAGATTGCTCTTGCCCCAATCGGCAAATTCATACCCAACACCCACCTGCCAATGATTATTCAACGCTTTTTGTACACCTGCGCCCACCGTATAGGTGAATGTGGTTTCGGTATGAGATTTAAAATTTGGATTCGGTAGGGCCTCAAAAATTATTGGCGTGTTACTAAAGGAGTAAGCATTGTTAAAACCAACACCTATACTGCCGCTTATCCAGGGCATAAGCCAATACCCCATATCCGCCAGAAGCTTCGCTTTTGCTGCGATATGGGTATGTTGTATTTGGTACTCATAGGTATAATTAGCAAACTCTGGGTCTGCATCATCCCAAATCATCCCGGATAGATTCGCATTGCTGGTTGCGCCTACTGCTAAACCAAGCTGTCCCTGGATGATTTGCGACAGTCTTTTTTGAAGACCAAGAAATACTTCGCCATTAAATAAAGTTCGAGTCGACTTATTTGCTACATAAGTCTTTTCAATCTCAGGTGCCAGATAAAAAGTTTGCGTTTTACCCCCATCCTCCCAAACCGGCCCCGCACTAATAGTGCCAACCCAGGACCACGTAGGTACCACAGGCCCCATAGTGCCTGCTAAGGCACTCCCAGTTACAACGCTTGCTGATAACGCGAGTGCTAAAAAATTCCTATTCATAAAAACTCCCTAAAAAAATATAATGACTGGTTCAGATAAAAGGATAACACGGTCTTTCAATGCTGTTTGTGTCCATCCAGATATTGAATTGTCCTTTTTAAATATACGTATGATTTCAAACTCTTAAATGACTGTATACGCATTTTTCATGAATTGGAATCCCCGGTTTGATAAAACGTTTGAGTTTACCTATGAGCTTCGTTTTACATACTTAGTCAAAATCATAAATGGAGTTGGAAATATAAACAAAAAAGCGTTCGAACAAAAAATAAATTGAAATGAATAACCGACACTAGGGCGTATTTACACCCGAAGCAATTATTATTTACCTACCTTACAGAGGAATATCATGCACCATACCGTTATATGGCATTAGAAAAATTGCATAGCCCAGGATCACACGCTTTTTTCAATTTTGTCACTAACTTGTCCATTATAGGAAGCTACTTTGTTTGCAAAACCCAGGTAGCGCTTCCTATCAATTGATAATTTGAGAAATGGGAAGTACACTCGAGAATCCGTTGTTTTTCGAATAATGGAAAAAACGATGTCGCATGAAACATATCTATTGAGTATGTTCAAAGATTTTCCTAAGTATTCATTTACTAAATTAGTGAGGATTTAGGTCATTTCAAAGAGGGAGTTTAGATGAAAATAGGAGCGTTGGCTGGGTTACTTTTGTTGGGCTGTAATACAGACATTTATGCAAATGCTGCAATATGCGCTGTGCGTATTTAACCCTGAAACAAGACAATCAAGGATATGTGATGATAAAGCGAATAATTTATATCGGGACTCTAGCCCTGTTGTTGCTAAGTTCATGGGCTTATGCGAAACAAGGGCCCTTATTTAAGATTACTGAATCAGGAAACCCTGCAGCAGCGGATGTGATTTTATGCTTAAACGGCAAAGGTCCTTTATCCTGCCAGCGCTATCATGTTTCAGCGCAGGATTTACACATTCGTAGCACTGCAAACCATTATTACCCTATCGCCGGAATTATGCCAGTAACCCCAGGCTATCGAGCCTCTGGGTGTACGCTCTATCCTAAAACTGGGTATTGTTTGTTTGCAACGAGCAATACCACATCTGCTACGATCCATTTAAGCGCCGACTCGCAGAAAACTGTACCCGGAGCACCTGCGAATGTAACCGCCACTGCAGGCAATGCCCAAGCTTCAGTAAGTTGGACTGCACCCAGTAATGGAGGCTCTCCCATTACAAGTTATACAGTCACTTCGCATCCTGCAGGGGGGACGTGTGTTGTAACGGGTACAACCGCTAATTGTACGGGTTTAACCAATGGCACATCCTATATTTTTGCAGTCTATGCAACCAATGCGATAGGCAATGGTCCTGCAGCCAATTCGAACCCAGTAACGCCTTCAAGCCCAATACAGGTTACTATTGCAACAGGCGCTTATTCTGATGGCAGCATTGGTCGACCACTTCTAGCCCTGAGCAAAGACGCAGGCACCACCTGGGCCTTTCCTGAAGCCATTACGGCACCACTGTTTACGCCCAACAATACTTATCCGTTTAACCTTGGCTCCTTCATTGGTGCAAGTTGCACGGGCAACACCTGTATTGCGGTAGGTAGTTATTTTGATGGCAGCACTACTCGACCACTTCTGGCACTGAGCAAAAACACAGGCACCACCTGGACCTATCCTGAAGCCATTACTGCACCGCTGTTTACACCAAACAATACTGATCCGTTTCACTTTGGCTTCTTCAATGGCGCAAGTTGCACGGGCAACACCTGTGTTGCGGTAGGTACTTATGACGGCAGCACTGGTCGACCACTTCTGGCTCTTAGTAAAGACGCAGGCACCACCTGGACCTTTCCTGAGGCCATTACGGCACCGGTGTTTACACCAAACAACACGCATCCGTTTAACAATGGCTTCTTCAATGGCGCAAGTTGCACGGGCAACACCTGTATTGCAATAGGTGGTTATAATGATGGCAGCATTGAGCGACCACTTCTGGCACTGAGCAAAAACGCAGGCACCACCTGGGCCTATCCCGACCCCATTACGGCACCGCTGTTTACGCCAAACAACACACATCCGTTTAACAATGGCCTCTTCAATAGTACAAGTTGCTCGGGCAACACCTGTATTGCAGTGGGGGCTTATAATGATGGCAGCATTGAGCGACCACTTCTGGCACTGAGCAAAGACGCAGGCACCACCTGGACCTTTCCTGAGGCCATTACGGCACCGGTGTTTACACCAAACAACACGCATCCGTTTAACAATGGCTTCTTCAATGGTGCAAGTTGCACGGGCAACACCTGTATTGCAGTAGGTTCTTATAATGATGGCAGCACTGGTCGACCACTTCTGGCACTGAGCAAAGACGCAGGCACCACCTGGACTTTTCCTGCATCGATTACCGCACCGGTGTTTACGCCAAACAATGCTCATCCATTTAACACTGGCTCCTTCATTGGTGCAAGTTGCACGGGCAACACCTGTATTGCGGTAGGTAGTTATTTTGATGGCAGCACTACTCGACCATTTCTGGCATTGAGTAAAGACGCAGGCACCACCTGGACTTTTCCTGAAACCATTACCGCACCGGTGTTTACGCCAAACAACACGCATCCGTTTAACAATGGCTCCTTCAGTAGAGCAAGCTGCGCGGGCAACACCTGTATTGCAGTAGGTACTTATGATGATGGCAACTTCACGGCTCGACCACTTCTGGCACTGAGCAAAGACGCAGGCACCACCTGGACCTATCCTGAAGCCATTACCGCACCGGTGTTTACGCCAAACAATATTTACCCGTTTAATAGTGGCTACTTTAATGGCGCCACAGGCTTTAATAGTTTATTGTATCCAAAGTCTTTGCATTTTTTGAGTGAACGCTCAGCTGCAAAGCTTCCATAATAAATACCAAGATATCTTTCTGTTGTTGCAACGTGCAAACAACAGAAAGGTCGTTCAATAAAACGACTACTTCACCAGGAGAGGTGGAGGTTCGACAAAATGTAAAGTGAAGAGCACGAAGTGTGATACAGCATTTTGGACGTACTTTAGCGCGTCGCAAATATTTTTTAATTGAAAGGCTATAAAGAATTTGTGTCAAAGAACAGGGTCTCAGGATGGAATTCCTGGTTTACTCTTTCTATAACTCCA
The DNA here is from genome assembly GCF_001648595.1 of Legionella bozemanae. GTDB lineage: Bacteria > Pseudomonadota > Gammaproteobacteria > Legionellales > Legionellaceae > Legionella > Legionella bozemanae. Next base: position 86,707 of record NZ_LBAW01000003.1, read on the forward strand.
CGCAACTCTATAAGTTAATGCAGATAGTTTATTTTTCTGCGAGGCCTATAAGTCCATCAGTATTTTCGTTAATTCTCAAGAAGCAAAGAAATTTACTAAGCATTTTATAGAGAGAATTGCATATTGATAACTCTATCTTATGCGTGCAATAAAATCTGAATCATTAGACAAAATTTCATACAAAATCCTTTTCGTAAAATAAATCAAACCTCACTACTGATAAAGTAGTGAGGCTAGATAATTAGCTGTTTGGGGTCACAATATTAAACCAGAAGTCAAAGTTGTCCATTAGTCCAAGTAATTGGTTTAAAGACTCTTTATTACCAGTAACTTTTAGTTCGTTGTTTGCCAGAGTACTTTCAACTGTTTTTTGCTTCAGAATAATTTGGTTTAATGTTTCTCTATCCATAGTAATGCTTGCATCCACTTTATCTGATTGATATCCCTTAATATGATGCAAACTCCCATTATTTAGTTCTACGACATATTTTTCATTAATATCAGGAAAAACAAAATTTAATGTGAGTACGGTATTAGCCGCTTTTTCACCGTTTAATTTAACTCCCAAGTAATCAAAAAATAAATCTGTACTCATAGCGCGAATCGTATCAGGGCTTGCAGTATCGGGTGTAGCAACTTTTTGTACTCCATTACGTAATTCCTTAGCTCCGCTAAGATAGAAATTGCGCCATGGTCCTGATTCAGCTTGATAACCGAGTTGTTCTAATGCATCGGCTTCAAGATTACGCGCTTCCTGATTATTGGGATCAGCAAAAACCACATGGTTCATTACTTCAGCTACCCAACGATAATTTCCTTGCTCATAATCTTTTCTAGCTTGTTCCATAATTTTGGCAGCCCCACCCATATAATCAACATACTTTTTACTGGCTTCTACTGGTAGCAAAGGATGTAAAGTCGCAGGATTACCGTTAAACCATCCTAAATATTTTACATAAGTGGCTTTAGTATTATGGTTCATTGTTCCATAGTAACCTCTGTTTGACCAATAATGACTTAATGTATCCGGAAGGTTCACTTTTTCAGCTATTTCATCCATAGTAAAACCTTGGTTTGCATAATGTAGGGTTTGGTCATTAATGAAGCGATACATATCTCGCTGTAATTTTAAATGAGTTACAATATTGTCTTTCTCCCAAACTGGCCAGTGATGAGGGGCAAACAATACCTGGACATCATTGCCCCAAAGATAAAGTACCTCATTTAAATACTTAGACCAAGCTAATGGATCCCTAATTTTTGCTCCTCTTAGAGAGTAAGTATTATGTAAGGTATGTGTTGCATCTTCTGCAGTACATAGAGCATGATATTCTGGTATGTAAAAGAACATTTCAGATGGTGCTTCAGAGTCTGGCGCCATATAAAAAATAAAGTTTAGACCTGCTAAATTTAAATGTTGCTGGTTGTCTTGGATAAGATCGGTAGGGGGTATAAGTGATACAGTTCCTGAGGATGTTGTCATTCCCAAACCAGCACCAACTTGTCCAGTTGGCGACATAGGAAGTAAGTTACCATACATGTAACTGGCTCTTCGACTCATCGCATTGCCTGCCATCACATTTTCAGCCACGGCAGCTTCGGTAAATCCAACCGGTGCTACAATTTTTACTTTACCTGCTTTAACGTCTTCTTCGGTAACTACTCCTTTGACCCCACCATAGTGATCGACGTGGCTATGAGTATAAATAACTGCAACAATAGGTTGTTTCGGTCGGTATTTAAAATATAAAGCAAGAGATGCTTTTGCTGTTTCAGTGGAAATTAAAGGGTCAACAATAACTATGCCTTGTGGTCCTTCAATAAAGGTAATGTTGGAAAGATCGGCAGTACGTACTTGATATACATGCTCATTAACTTTAAATAGACCTCCCATTTTTACTAATTGAGATTGACGCCATAAGCTGGGATTAACTGTAGCAGGTGATGGGCTACCTTCTTTAATAAACGAAAAATTGCTCAAATTCCATATAATGTTTCCATTAGCATTTTTAATCACGCCATCATTCGGCAAGGGTGCAATAAATCCTTTGGATGCATTATTAAATGATTCCTTATCATTGAAAGGCAGTTCTTTTAATAACTTATTATTTAAATTTTGGGTCACTGAGGAGGCTTCTTTTGGAGGTTCACTTGCGGAGGAGGTATTTAAGAAAAATACTGATGATGCAGCTAAAATGCTTAGAGCCAATTTTTTTATTTTCATATCCGTCCCTTGATTTGTAATAATATTTTAATTTCTACAAATTAATTCTAAATAAATAGTTGATGACGTAATTTACTATCTTAAAATAGTTATAGTATTTTGGCCCAGTATTTTTTAGTGAACTTTAATAAAAATTATAATCACCTAACTTTTTGATTTACCAGTCCAAGGATAAATTATTTGGCAGCGGGGGAATGACCAATTGTATCTGCAAACCATCAAAGAGAGTTCCAGATAAAATCGGTGCTGATTCATGAAGTGCTCGTTGCAGAACATCATCATAACTATAAATCTTATCGGCTGATTAACAAAGTTGCTCCTAATTGGGAAAAACAAAAGCATTTCTTGATCAAAAAAGCATCGTTATATCTTTCTGGTTAATGTAATGAATAAGAATATTAACTCTTTATTAGAGGAGCTTAAAAGATTCCCCTGGTTAATCCAAAGGGCTCCTTGGCACGAGCTATAGAAATTATTGAGCAAAAAAATCTGTCTACTAACCTTGTTAGTAATGATGCGTCGAGACAAGGCTCCACATTTTAAGTCCTGAGACTCTGTTGCCATTTGGCAATGCCCTATTTGTTGTTCAAAAAGAACCTATCTTTTACAACAAGCCAGTACCGTCCTGGTATTTTCTCTTACAATAAAAGATAATATTTTAATAAAAGGCTGGCCCTTTTTATGTGGTGCAAAAACCGTTAATCTTAATCAACTATGGAATATTGACTCTCCTGCAGTGGAGAGATTTTGAGAGCAAGGAGCTGTATTATTGAGAAAAACGACCATGCCCAAATTTGCATGGAAAGTAACAACCAATAGCCCGCTATTTGGTATAATCGCAATCTATAGATCAGCGTTTCACTCCTAACAGATCTTAGAATAACTTTAAATAAGGACTAAATGGTGTGCGCGAAATTCTAAATACATCCAGGATTAGAATGGAATCACACATAGGCAGCTAAAATTTATATTTTAAAATTGCTTCAATAATTGGACTCTAAACTTACTTTCCGCCTCATCTCTTCCATCTATGATAGAGTATCAAGAATTATTGAGAGATAAGAAAATATTAAATATTATTTTAAGTTATCTAACTAATATTAGAAAAATAAATATCCGGTTAAATTTCAACTACTTATTTCTTATGTGATATGAGTTAGGAGATTTTCTCCATCTCTAAGGCACTGGATTCATCTTACAACCATCTATGATTCTGGAATGATAACTATTATACAACCATCTTATTTTTGCAACACGGTCTATTGATTTGCTAATCTAGACGAGAGTGAAAAGGTAGAGCATGCAGTAAACTGGACCATGGATACATAAATGACACATTGTTCAACATGACCTATATGGCATAAGAATAGGAGAATAAGAAGAGTGAATAAGTTAAGGAATCGATGTTGGGGTGTTGGGTTCGTTGGATTATGCGTCAGCACTTCAATCAATGCAGCACTCCCCGTATGGACATATTCTGCTCCCAGTCCAGCCCTAGTTACAGTTGCTGCTGGAGGCACTGCTACAGTACAGTATACGGTAACGAATCAATCCATAAAATCCAAAAATCTAATATTAAAAGCGACTCCTGGCGTGAGTGCGTCAGCTTGTTATTTGGCAGCAAGAGGCAGTACATGTACCTTAACGCTGATGATTAACGGCAGCCTGATACCGGAACAAGGTCTTCATACAGGACCTGTATTGTGTGAACAAAATAATCCCAATCAGTGTTATCAACCGAACCCTGTTAATGTATTAAATGTGGTGAAAGGTACTAATCCACCCCCAGTAATCCATTATACGGTGAGTGCAAATGGGGACACACACGTTGTCCCGAATCCTTCCAACCAACAGGTGAATTATAATGGAACAGTGGTAATTTATTTGAGTGTGGCTCCTGGCTATGTAGCGGGTATTGCGAGTGATACATGTGGGGGAAGTTTGTCCGGTACGACGTATACTACAGCTCCAGTGACAAGAAACTGCTCGGTGAATTTTATCTCAACACCCTCTTTCCCTGTAGCTGGGAGACCCAATCATGTCTTTGTTGTTCCAGGTAATGGCCAAGCAATGATCAGCTGGACCGCTCCAAGCAACACGGGTACAGGAACAATCATAGGGTATACAGTAACGTATGGTCCAACTTCAGGCACGAGATTCGACACAGCGGGTTGTACTGCAACAGCACCATCATTAACATGCGTGGTTACTGGTTTAACAAATGGGATAGCGTATACGTTTGCAGTCAGCACTATAACGCGACAAAGTGGCGTAAATCAAACAGGCCCCGCGTCTTTATCAAGTTCCATTACCCCAATAAACGGCCTAGTTGCAAGCCCATCAACTTTGGCTCTTTCGGGGCTTGGTGGTGGTCTTGCAAGAACAATTACGCTGAAGAACACTTCAGCTAATCCCATTACTCTTGATACAGTGCCTACAGCAGGAGCTTTTAATCCGGCATTACCTATGGGAACTGCAATATCCGCAACAACGTGCAATAATAATGTACCAATTCCTAGCGGGGGTTCATGTACTATAATACTCACCCCTGGCGCCATAGTTTCTTCTGATAATTCAAGTACACCGTGCACCAATGGTGGCGCACCAGTTCCCAGCGCGATTAACATTACAGCAAATGGTAACACCGTTCATACAACAGCACATGTTGTAGTACTTGGTTATGGGTGTCAGTACCAGGGAGGTTATGTATTCTCTATTGACGACACAGCCCCCAATGTAGGAAGTATTGGCGGTAAAGTAGTGGCTACTACCAATCAGGCGGATGCTTATCCTAATGGTATCACGTGGTCTCCTGGTAGTGTTTATAATAACATTTGGGGTATTGATGATGCATCCACTTCTTCTCATCCTAGCCCAAACGCTTCTTCAACCTATCCCGCAACTTTTCAAACAGGCCAATTAAACTGTGATGCGGCGAATGATGGTGCCTGTGCTACACACAACGTACAAGTCTTTTATAACAGTAGAGCAAATACCACTTATGCAACAGGTCTTTGCAGGCAGCCATTAACGGGCAATAGTGCAACAGCATGTGCTGGCGGTTCGACTTGCTATAGCGACTGGTATTTGCCATCCGTATGTGATTTAGGTCCTTTTGGTTCTGGCGGTAATTATCCCTCTTCTCCTGGCTCGCAAGCATGTACTCCAGGAAGCACCAACATTCAAAACCAATTGGTGAGTACAAATATCACCAACCTTTCTGGCTATTATTGGTGTTCTACTGAGAATTCGGGCTTTCCGCTGGAGAGCGCATGCTATCAGTACTTTGATTCTAGTAACAGCGCCCAAGGCGGCGTAGATAAACACTACGCTTTAGGTGTGCGCTGTGTTAGAAGCTTAACCTATTAATCAATTTATTCATTATCCAGACCGCTTCGCGGTCTGGCCGTTTCTGCTTTAGCTATGTATCGAAACATTATATCAATAAAAACATAAGCTAAATAAACTGCTAAATAAAAAATTCAGCATCAAAAACATTATTGTAAGAAATTTGACAATTGAAGATTGGCCAATAGAAATCGTATGTCCCTCATTTAAAATGACATATTACAACACCTCTATTTCTACTAGCTTCAAAGCTTATAAAACCTTATGGAATAGCTTATTGCAGTTTGTACAAAATCAATTTTAAAATAAGGCCAGCGTTAATTTGCAAAGCCAAAAGCCACTAATAAGCACACCAGTTAGTTCAACTTCATTTCAATCAAAGGGAACTAAAATTTATATTTTAAAATTGCTTCAATAGGATATGAAACTAAGGTCCCAGTGTTACCGATAGCAACATTCGGTGCTGGAATCTTATTTTGTACTACTTGACTCAACCTTGATCCTGAAGCTAACACTTCAAATTTCACGCCTAAAGAAAACGTTTCACTCATTGAATAATCTAATCCAATATGAACTCCGCCACTAACTGTCGTATCTGACGAATAATAAGGATCAATTTCTGATGGGATTGGCACGCTAAGGAAGTGTTCCGATGCATTTACAGCTCTATAATTCATAAAACCAACTTTCGCACCGATATAGGGTAAAAATTTGTTGCTAAAATAATTGCTGATGTATCGCCCACCTAGATAAATACCATAACTCTCGTAATAATCAAACGTATGACTAATATTAATCCCCCGAAGAGTAAAATAGTAAGTTTTAGAGTCTCCTCTGAAATAATTCCCCTCAACAAATACGCTGGTTGAAGGAGCGATTAATCTAGCGATTTCCGCACCTATAGTATACGGTGTGTGAAATTGATCAGAAAAATTAGTTGAGCTTACAGAACTCAGCCCAAATCCCGCACTTTGGTTAAAAAGATAAGTTGGACTTCTGGTACTATAGTTAGTAGGAGCTACTCCACCTTCTATACCTATAGACCACATGGGTATGGGTAACACGGGAGTTCCAGTAGTTCCAGAATGACAGATATTGGCAGCAAGAAAACCAGGAATAATTAAAGAAGTCATTTTAAAGATGTTAGCTTTATTCATTTATAATTTCCCTTAATAGATTATTTACTGAAATATTCCTTCTTCTATTGTCTTTATTCATCATCCTTCCCTTAGACACATAAGCCACATCCAAACAATACAGCAGTGGTATAAAATGCTTCACAGCGCTCCATCAAATGATGGGAGCATTTTAATCAAGATAGTCTAGGCTAACCCTTTGATTTGACGTTCAAAAAAAGAATTAAAATACCTAAGAAAGATTCTACTCTATATTTACAGGGATGTTCTATTAGGAGTAAATATATTTTGCTGGAGTATCTCAACCAAAAGGCGCGCTGAACTGAATTTGTGCCTGGACTGCATTATAAGAATTGGTCCCGATCCCGTCATAAGTTACCATAGGGCTCAATGAAAAACCCGATGGAAATAGAACATCTAATGCCAACTTTGTTCTTCCTGAGAAACGTGATACAGGGATAAAAAACTCATCATCAATAAAAGAATCATGACTCTGATTGAAATTATAAAGTCCTTGTATGGTGAAACGAAGACCAATTTCCTTGCAACGAAGCGTATTAAACTGATAGGCAAATTCAGGTCCAAAATTTAATTGCCCCAAACTAACTGTTTGTCCAGGTATCAAAACATTTAAAGCATTAGTAAAGTGATGCTGATTTTCACTATAGTAGGTCATGCCTGCTGTAGGCATTACTAATAAATTTTTAAGTTTAAAATCACCTACTAGTTCGGCGTTATATAAACTACGCACGGTAGTAAATGAATCATCATAGTAACCTAAGGGATTTATTTTATTGTTTGATTCACCCCAACCAGCACGCGTATGTAAATATAAATTGGAGTTTAGTTTTGTACTTACGTAAGGCCCTAAAAGCCATCCAGAACCATGAGCATTGTTCACATGGTTGCTTTCATTTTGATTGATAACATCCCCTTGAGCTAAGATACCGCCAACAATTGAAGGCATAAAAAGGTAATCAAGTCCTACATAAAGCACACCAAAATTACCATGCCGTGAGTTCTCAAATCTATTTTGGTTATAATAGGCACCATGTACTTCGACCCATAAATCAAGTTTAGTGGGATTGATACTGAATTGACTCGAACTGATAGAACCATTAAGTGTTGCACCATTTGAGGTAGGTCTTATGTTTCCAAAAGAACCAGTATCAGTGCATGCTTTTTTCTGCTGCGACAGTTTTCTAATAAGACGATAGCGATCAGGAGATGCAGTCAGAATCAGTTGAGTCCGAGCACTTAAAAAGTTTCTTACTGCTGACAAGGTTTTTTTACGAATTAAATCCGGATTGAATTCTACAGTAAGCGCAGATTGAACGCTTAATGTCGTTCCATTAGGTGCTGCAGCTGTTGCAGTTCCAATATTGGTTACTCCACCTTGTTGCACATCTTTTATTGTTGTGACATAAGTCCCTTTACACGCCATACTTGCTCCGGGATTTAAGGCCGTTGCAGGACATGAAACCATATTTATTTGGGAATCGGTTACAGCAATATTATTTAAAACCACAGTGCCTGTATTTGTTACTAAGTAAGTATAGGTAATTGCAACACCTGGATAGGAAAAGCTTTGGATATCTGCTGATTTATTTAAAGTCAAAGAGGACGCTTGAGCAGTAGCTTGCACTGTTGTCGTTGAAGGTGCAGAAGTCACTACAAAGCTGTTAGGCGTCATACCTGAAGCAGTGGCTGTATTTGAAATATTCCCTGCATTAAGATCTGCTTGACTGACAGTATAGGTGGCGGTACAGGTTGTCTCTGCGCCGGGAGCCAACGTGGTGTCTGGGCATGTAATAGCACTCAAGTTATCTGGTGTTGCAGGAGCAGCTATTACATCATTTATAGCAAGCCCCCTAAGGGTCACATTCCCTGTATTCATAACTGTAAAGCTGTAAGTCACTTGTTCTCCAGCAGCATTAACCGTAGTTGGTGAGGCCGTTTTTTGTAAGGTTAATGCAGTAGTAGGAGTTGCAGCTACAGAGGCTGATGAAGACTCAGAAATTACAGTACCATTCACCCAAGATCCCGTAGCAGTAGCGCTATTATTAATAGAACCATTATCTACGTCCGCTTGACTGACGGTATAGGTGGCAGTGCAAGTTGTCTCTGCGCCGGGGGCCAACGTCGTGTCTGGGCATGTAATAGCACTCAAGTTACCTGGTGTTGCAGGAGCAGCCATTACATCATTTATAGCAAGCCCGCTAAGGGTCACATTCCCTGTATTCGTAACTGTAAAGCTGTAAGTCACTTGTTCTCCAGCAGCATTCACAATGGTTGGTGAGGCCGTTTTTTGTAAGGTTAATGCAGCAGCAGGAGTTGCAGTTACAGCGGCTGATGAAGACGCAGGAAGAAGTACAACACTTCCGTAGGATGCCTGAGCAGTTGCGGTATTAGTAATTACACCTGCATTAATATCCTCCTGAGTTGCAGTATAAGTAGCAGTACAGACAGTAGATTCTTCTGGTGCCAAGGTAGTTGTTGGGCAAGTGATGGCGGATAGAGTACCAGTCCCTGAAAAAGCGGACTCGTTAACTGTTATATTATTGAGCGTTACGTTCCCACTGTTAGTGACTGCAAAACTATAAGTAATGATTTGTCCTGCTGCTGTTATTTCTGAGGGGGTAGCACTTTTTTGGAAAGTAAATTGAGGAGAGACTGATATTGGTACCGTAACTTCATCTGAAATGGGTGTCCCACCATCACTATTAGCCGTAGCGGTATTTATTAGAGTTGAATCCCCAGATGGCGGATCGTTTACTGTAACTGAATACGTAGCTGTTACGACGGCACCCGCAGAAAGGGTACCTAAAGAACAATTTATTGTTAATGCATTAAATGTACAGCTACCAGCTGAGCTTGATACATTATTGTTATATGTTGCATCATCCAGGACTCCAGCAAGATCATCTTCTAGCACTACATTAGTTTCAGAATCCGGGCCAGTGTTAGTGATTTCTATAGTATATGCGACCGTTTGGCCTGGGACTGCAGAAGTTGTATCAGCACTTTTGTTAATTTCAAGAGCTGCCCAAACATTGGAACCAACAAAAGACATTAGTAGAATAAACTTTATTACAAACCACATTAATTCCTTTTTCATTCAACTTCCACTGTCAATGTACATAAAACTTTCGGTTTTTTTCTCAATTATTTTATAGTAAAAATTTGAGTTAACTTTTTGATAAAAAATGAAAAACAATTTAAACATACGTCTCATGAACAATCAAGCCCCAACCTATCTATAGAGAGTTCTATTGGTAGAATTTATATTGGAGTTAAGTGTATTTTCATGTTAGAAAGTAGGTGAAAATCAAGCATCAATCGTACTCATTTATGAGATATCAAGAGTTATATTGAGGTCTAGACTTCTATATTGATAAAATTGATTCATTCTAAAATTACTCAAATTACAAAAGAACGTGTTTCCTCATCGATGTTATATTCATCATCCGCATCACTATCTAATTGTTTATCTAAAGCCGCCCTGCTGATCGCTCCAGTTGCCAAATCAATTTGAGATATTTTCTCAGGACATGCTTTAATGGAAACAATGGGTCTCTTTAGGGTTTCTTCCAACATAAATGCGATTAAAAATCCAGGAAGCTCGATATCGTTTTGCTCTTCCTCTTCTTCTTCATTAATATAATCGGGATAGGGTCCATAAATAACAGTAATTTGAGTTGATGGACTATATAAATCTACATTGCACTCTTTTAAATACTTCGTTACATACCTGAAATCTTCATTTATAAATTCATGTATCTCCGCTACTGCTATTTGTAAATGGCTGTCTAGAACTAAGTGTTGCTCCGTATTTGTGATGATCAAGCGCGTGCAATACTCAAGAGAGCTCTCTCGAAGACTAATAGAACCGTTACAATCTTTAAATATAAAAATTCCCATTCCCTCTTGTTTAAGATGTGGCATAGCATTTCTCAAGACTAGTTGAGAATCTATTTTTAATTCAGGAGACACGGAATATCTGTCAAAAAGATTAATGCGCCAAGTTGGATTCTGCTGATGATTTGCAATGATTTGTTGAATGTACTCTGGCCATTCTTCATCACTTTGATAACCCGATTTGTCCATCGTACAAACTAGCTTTAACTTTCCACTACATTCACTTTTAATTAATGCTGATTTTCGATCAGAATGTTCATTAAAGTCGAATAGCCTTAGTTTCTTTGTTACTGTGACTATTTTCTCATCTTGGGTATTATTTCTTCTATTTAAAACACTATATTTTCGTTTCATTGAGTATGTACCAATCTCGTTAGTTTAAATATAAATTATATCATCGAATAGGAGGCAGTGAGCCCGGCATCAATAATTGGATGCACTCAAACAAATCATGTCCCCTCTTGTCCGGATCGTAACATCCATTCTGTTCTATTTGTTGAAGAGCGAATTGAACAAACTCCACACCATTCTGTGCATTTAACTCATTAGGAAAATAATTGCCGGATTTAAATAAGGATTCAAACATGCTGTCAACAATACATCAAGTTGAAAGATATCTCTTGCTTAAGATCCAACTAAAAGCAAGAAGAAGTAATTCTTATCTACCCTAAAACGAGACGATTTCCACTAAATTCAGAAAATTAAACAATAAGATAGAACACTTAGCTAACTTTTCTATAGCTTCAATGAGCACTTTAGTAAATTTACTCATTATTTGGTTTTCCGTTCTATAATGATCTTTGATATCTATGAAATTGATTATTTGTATAAGGTACATACAAATTTCTTATACTTCATGTAAGAGAGAATTATTATAAAGGGTAAAATCGTGACACCTTTTAAACGAATGAACTTAAATTTAATATTGCATTTGGATGCTCTATTAAGTGAAAAAAGTGTAAGTGCCGCAGCTGCTAAAGTGTGCATAAGTCAGCCTGCAATGAGTTCTTCTTTGAAGCAACTCAGAGAGTTATTTAAAGATCCACTGTTGATTCCTGGAAAAGGAGAATACTTTCTTTCTCCAAAAGCAAAAGAGTTACAACCACAATTAGAGCAGGTGATGTTTGGTTTAAGAAATATCTTACAACCTGGCGAACAGTTTGATCCCTTTCATTCAAAAAGATCATTTAAGATTGCTTTACCTGATTATGTTGAGCTCATCGTGTTACCTTCTTTAATGTCGGCGCTTGAAAAATTGCCTCATATTGTTATTGAAACAACAATTGAGGCAATGGCTGATAATCCTCATCTGTTTATTGATGATAAAGTAGATATTGCCATCGGAGCTATTAATGAAAATTCACTCTCAGCACAACTTAAGGCTGAAAAATTATATGAAGAAGAAATTATTTGTTTTGCAAGTAAGAATAATCCACTCATAAATAGGCCCTTATCTTTAAAAGATTATCTGGCCAGTAAACATATTGCATTTAGTTTTAATCAAGAAAGATACAGTCATTCAGCGGAATACTTACTTAAAAGAAAAAAGGTACGCAATGATATGCTTTTTGTAAAAAATATTTTACCTGCTATTTTTGCAGTAGCCAATTCCGACACCGTTATTTCCACGGCTCCAAGTTTTTTAATTAATATTTTTTCAAAGCAATTTAATTTAAAAATGCAACCCTTACCATTCAATCTGGAACCAACCCCTATTTATCTCGTGATGCACAGTAAGAGCCAATATGATGAGGGAGTGCATTGGTTATCCAAATTAGTAAGTTCGAGCATTAAAGATTTGAAGGCTTGGTAGAGTGCTTGAAAATAACTGGGCTTAATATGTAGTACTCATCTGCATTAAGTTTAGAATTAATCCGCACTAAGGAATCCCTGTCTCTCATACGCACAATAGTACCGATAAACTTAACAGTAAATTCGGCTATTGAGCCCTGATGACAAATGGGTGTTTCAAATCGATAAGCATGTCGACAGCCATCTTGACCAGTAAATACTGTAATGGTATTGAATAATCTGTCTACCAGGGACTTAGCCGAAGAATTAAAAATATAACAAACGGTCCTTTTCGTCAGAATCTCGAGCGAATCGCTAATATCATCGGTGCAAGATCCTGGGTGTCATCAGCAGCAGAGGGGCTGGTATAAGCTTTCACCCTGAGATCGTCCAAAAATCGCCAGCGCATCCCCAGAAGATTGATATTTCTGCCTTGCTCATTTCACTTTTTGAAAAACTCCGCTCCATTGTTTCTGTTTTTATACTGGAGCGCCCAGAAGCTCTTTCATCGGGCTCTGTTTCGATACTTTTCTCTAATTGTCTTGGTGCTGCAGCAACTGTTTCTTGAGCCGTTGTTGCCCACAATCTACCGGCCATATCTGGAGGATAAATTTTACCTTGGTAATAATTAATTGTGTTACATTCTGGGCGCAAAAGCATGGCTCTAAAATTCGTCGCCAAGCTGGCATTTTTGCCCGGATTATCGCAACAGTAAAGATGAATATGAGATATACGATGATTGATCACTAAAAAATCGTGGTTGAATCGCGTTGCTAGTGTTTCAATATTCAAATGGAATGTAAAGAATAATCATATTATGTGTTAACTTCTTGCATTTTTCTAACTCTCATTAAAGGAATTTATTTTGTTAAAATATGGAATTAACAATTAATAAATATCTAAAAAAATATTGAATGTTTCAGTAAAACTTTTGGAAAACCGAAGATATATATCTTGAATAAATTTTCTTTTTACGGTGCCATTCTTAATGGAGAAAAGCCCCTAAAACACATAATAACGACTTGGCAAGTATATTAGAAATAGATTGTTTATATACGTTGTATACAAAATACTGATAGTTGTTGGCAACATCGAAGAAGAGAGAATTTTGTGGTGTCTGCGGTAATGTTTTGATTGTACGCAATATTTCACGAACCATTTGTAAATGGTTCAATAATAGAAATTGTCAGCTTCGTAGCCTTAGGACTTTTTAAAATTATGGCAAGCCTATACATGCCCTTCTCAGTAAACGCTTTGGGCAACGCCGTTGAATGTTTTAAATTTTTATATTTTAAGTTTAATGAATGAAATATTAAATTTTTATGTAAAAGGTAAAAAATGAAAAAATTCAGAATAAAGCATCCAGCTGTCATCCCGTATATCCCTGCCCGCCTGCTTCGCTGCATGGGTAAAATCATTGATGAGAATATTGGGGGTATAATAAATGATGGAGATATTTTCTTTAAAGTATTGGGTACGATGCAGCCAGTATTTTTCTAAACAGGAAAAATAATAGGGAAGCTCAGTAGATACCATGTTAATTATCAAGACTCATGATTCGAGAACCTTTTCTTAATGATATTGATGACCTCTCAAAAGGTACTGGTAAAATGCGGCATGACAAATGTGGGGGCGTTGCTCCATGAAAAATATAAAATCATTATCAAAGCGAATCGCGGTTCATGAGATTTTTTTCTCGATTTAAAGGTTCGAGAGGTACGAGTAGCCATATTATGACATAAGCAATAAAAGCGGCCCCACCTGCCAGAAAAAGAACGATAAAAAAGATACGAACCCAGATGGGGTCGATGTTAAAATAATCTCCTAAACCACCACAAACACCAGCAATTCTTTTGTTATACCTTGACCGAAAAAGTCTTTTATAAGGCCGATTCGTTTTATTCATGAGTTTCTCCAAAACGCTTACCTTTTCCGAAGTCCTACAAAAAGTATAGAGTAATTAGCCCAAGAAAATGTTTTATCGCTATCTGTAGTTCCAATAGAGAGCTTGTTAACTGATTTAATTGAAAAACCGTCACACGCAGAGGACAAAAGAGAGTTTTCGTTTGATAAGTTTTTTATTATTTTATCCCCATTCCAACCTGGATTAGTTGTTAAAATTTTACTATATGTATAAATTATCCGCTTAAGGAGCAGGTTATGAAAAAACGTAAGGAAGAGAAAAAGCATCCTGAGGTCACTCATATTGAACACATTTGCGATATTACCCCCAACACTCCGCATACAGGAGAGGTTTGTGATAAAGTGAATAAACATAAAGACTCTAAACAAAAAATAAAGTCATATCCAAAAACTAAAAAAACTTAAAACTCGGGCGGAATTGATTTTTCATAATACCACTGGTCAAAAAATAACCTTATCCCAAGTTCCATAAGAAGACCGGATTTTTCCTCGCGGAATGGATAAGAAGAATAAAAGAGCGCCGCTAACGAGACTTGCAAAAATTCCCCATGCTGATGCATGATAAATAAATGGCGTAATAAACAAAGCGATAGCTAAAAATAAATTAAGTAGGCGCAAAATACGAACTGTTTCAGCTAATGCTGTTATGGTTATCGTTATAATAAGACAGCCAATGAGATGATCACTATTAGCCATTGGACCCGTTGTGTCCAAAGTAATACGCGTAAACATTAACCAGATACCGAGGAGTATGCATCCCATTAAATTCCAAGGTAAAGTTATACCTCCGCTCAACATTTCTCGTAGAATTATTTTAGGCGATTGCTCAAAAGTATCTACTTCTTTTCTAGATTGAGCTCTCTCATCACTATCACCAACAAACAAAATTCTCAATAATGGCCTGCCAGCTTTCCATCTTCGCCAAAGAAAAATACTCGTTGCAATTAATTCATCAAAGGAATAGGGAACTTGAATGAGCATGGCAACCGCAGCGATTAGACATAAAGTACACCATGTATTTAAAAGAATAGGTTGAATGACGATAAAGGTAATAGAGACGATTCCTAATGGCACAATCATAATACCAAACAAAAGCACCAACCATGGCATGGTACGCCACCGATTTGCGCCACCAATAATACCTGTTAAAATTTCTAAAATGTAAACTGCAGCACCTAGCCCTGCATCTGGAACTGGAAACGCTTTAGATATAGAAGACGTAATAATTTCTTCGGTTCCATTTTTTGCATCAGGTAAATCTCCCATAAAAAATGGTTCCCAGACATGATCAATATGACCAAGTTGATAAGCCGTCATATATCGTGAAATAAAAAAACCAATATAAGCCAAGATGATTATCGGCAATCGCTGGAACCAGCTTGAAGGTGAAAAATCCCATCCAGGAGGAATGACAGGTCCTTCTAAAGCAGCATTAGGCGCTACACCTATGTCAGGGCGAACTATTACAGAAAAACCAACAATTAGTGTGCCAATAAGAGTATCATTTAAATACGCAGCAGCAGTTGGTGCCCAAAAAACCAAAGGGGCAAATATTAACCACAGACCAATTAAAGCACAAGCCCATCGAGCTTGTGATAAACGCCAAGATAGACTTAAAGATGCAAATAAAAGAAGTACGCTCCCACTAATAATATCACTTAATGTTAGAGGATAAGAGGTATATCCTAGGGATGCTGGCGAAGTTATTAGCCATAATCCAAAACCCATATTTAAAAAATGTGCCCATAGGTTTTGTTGGTGTTGTTGGCGGAAGTTAGTCTCATAAAGGGAGCGTATTTTCTCTGGGTTATGCTTAATAGCAACCATCCAGTCTGGCTGGACTAATCTATTTTTTTTATACCAAATTTCCGGATCAGCCTTTAAAGAATCAATAATTTTAGGAAGGGTTTCTTCAATTGAATGTTTAGGTTCCCAATGAAGATGTTCTTTGGCTTTAGTAATATCTAAAGCATAATGATCTGAAGCAAGATCTATCATAAATGAACGAATAAATGGTTTTTCGCCTTGATCAAAATCATCAGGTATTAATGGTTCTGTCTGATGCTCCAGCCAGGCACCTGCTTTAGCGACAGTAGAGGGAACCTTGTAGAGAGAAGATTGTTCCCCATGAATCAATTGAGCTATTAGATTTTGTAATTTTCTGTAGCTGAGCGTTTTTGGCTCTCCTGCTAGAATAATTTCTTTTTGCGATAATTCATTACGGTAAAAAAGAGCTTTTTTGAAAAGCTCTATCAAGTCTTTCTGATGAATAAATGCTTGGCCAACATTTAAATCTCCCGCGTATAAATGACTTTTAATTTCTCGTTCATAGGTTCGAGCAATTTGGTTAGCAAGTGTGGGAACACAGGTCACGTCTTCATATAAACCTGCCAAACGAAAAATCAGGTAAGGTATTTTTCCATGATATTTTTTAATTACTTTTTCCGCTTCTAATTTGGATTTTGGATACGGCCATTTCGGCAAAAGAGGTGCATCTTCATTAATAGTTTCTCCTAAGAGACAAGGTTTATGTACGAGCATAGTGCTGGCATAGATAAATCGTTCCACCTCAAAATCTTGTAATGCCAGGAGTAAATTTTTTGTACCATTTACATTTACAGACTGATACAAAGAAGACTCTTCGCCTGTAAAATCAAAATAGGCTGCAAGATGAATCACTGCAGCAATTTTATTTCCATATTTTTCTTTAAATAACCGAAAAGATAAAGCTAAAGAGGCATCCGATGTAATATCACAGGGAATTTCACAGGCATCTTTATCTTGATCAAAACCTACAATTTTATAAGAGTTTCGTAAAGCACGAGCAAGAGCAGTCCCTATTTTGCCACTAGAGCCTGTGATAATGACAATTGGCTTATCCGCTTTCTTAGCCATATAAAAATCCTTTTTTATAGGTTTAGTTAATACTATAATCTGAATAATTCTTAATTATATAGGGGTTTTGCCCTATTATTAAAAAAGTAAATAAAAAATCTCGAATGCACACGAATGACGAGAAACGATATAATGCAGTCATTAAGATTGCAATATGGCCTAAATAATCTTCAATTAATAAAATACAGCTATTCTTGAAAAAGGAGGACCAATTTCCTTTCAAATGAAACGTAATCATTGTACTTAAAAATCAATCTCATAATGATTTTTTAGAGGAGTGATGTTGGCGAATTAATACATCAATACACGCATCTTTTTCAGTAAATGTCTTAGCATGCTTTTTAGAAGAACCAGGAAATAAATTTACTCAATAAGACTCAGAAAAATAATCATGTGTCCCTTGGGCTACGACAGCTTCTGCCTGTCGATTTAATGCATGAATATAAGCAGCAGTACGCAGGTCAACTTGATGAACTTCCAGTAACTCAAAAACGTTGTTAAATTCTCTCGATATGATGGCGCGCAAACGTCTTTGCACCTGTGCCAACGTCCAATAATAACCTGACTTATTCTGAACCCATTCAAAATAACTTACCGTAACCCCACCAGCATTAGCTAAAATATCAGGCACAACGAGAATATTTTTTTCCTTTAAAATATCATCGGCCTCTACTGTAGTAGGGCCATTAGCAACCTCAACAATGATAGGCACTTTTATCTTTGCCGCATTTTTCTTGGTTATTTGATTTTCCAGCGCCGCCAGAATTAAAATATCAACTTTTAATTCTAACAGTTCTTCATTAGTGATTTGAGTTGCTTTAACCATTTGACAAACTGAGTCCTCACAGTAGACGGCTTGGACCTGTTCAAATTTGTTTTTGGCATAAATAATACTTGGAATATTAAAGCCTTGTGCTCGATATATACCACCTCTAGAGTCACTAACTGCTACAATCTTATAACCATCTTGATACAACAATTGCGCTAAAGGTTGTGCTGCATTGCCAAAACCCTGAATGGCCACGCGCATTTTTTGGGGATGCCATTTTTTTATTTTTTCCAGTTCTTTAATACAATAATAAGCGCCTAAGCCTGTAGCATTTTCCCGGCCCTGGCTTCCACCCAACGGTAAAGGTTTCCCTGTAATTACAGCCGGTGTTGCTTGACGGACAATTTTAGAGTATTCGTCCATCATCCATCCCATAATCATAGCATTTGTATACATATCAGGCGCAGGGATGTCTAAATCAGGTCCAATAAAATCTGCTATGGACGTAATGTAACTTCGGCTTAATCGTTCTAATTCAAGACGTGATAATTGTTTCGGATTAACAATAACACCACCTTTTGCACCACCAAAAGGTATGCCAACTACAGCACACTTAATGGTCATCCAGAAAGCTAAGGCTTTTATTTCAGAAAGACTCACTTCAGGATGAAAGCGAATCCCCCCTTTAGTGGGGCCACGTATAGAATTATGATGGACACGATACCCGGTAAATATTTTTAATTGCCCATCGTCCATTCGTACTGGTATCGCCACCTCAAGGCATGCTTTCGCATGTTTTAATTTTTCAACTGCTTCTGGGTCAAGCGAAGCGAGAATAGATGCGTTATCGAGCCTGAGTAAAGCTTCTTTATATAAATTGTCATCCATAACAATATCCTTAAAAACATCCTCTTATTACTTACAAATATAATCATGTCCTTTCTACTATAGCTGCTTTTTAAAATGGATCCATGTTAGTAAAAAATAAATGTTTTTAATTCGTTTATTAAATATGAGTCAACAGAACTGTACTATAATTTTGCTAATAAATTTTTTTCTAGAGAAGCAATCTGGATAATGGATGCTCATTTCCAATCTAAATGGGACATAGAATTATATTTTTCATGAAAGAATTAAGGGATAAAAAATGATAAAGGGAATTTTTTCTAATTTAAAATATGACTTTCAAGCTTCAATAGTGGTATTTTTAGTCGCCCTACCTTTGTGCCTCGGTATTGCCCTGGCATCAGAAGCACCTTTATTTTCGGGGATTATTGCTGGAATAGTGGGAGGGGCCGTTGTTGGATTTCTTAGCGGCTCAGCCTTGGGAGTCAGTGGCCCAGCTGCGGGCCTTGTAGCGATAGTTCTCGCTGCTCAACAATCCTTAGGTTCTTGGAAAACATTTTTATTGGCCGGGTTTATCGCAGGAATCTTTCAAATTGTAGCGGGGTTTCTACGTGGTGGAATTATTGCTTATTATTTTCCTTCATCAGTAATTAAGGGCATGTTGGGCGGTATTGGGATTATCATTATTTTAAAGCAGATTCCTCATTTAATTGGATATGATGTTTCCCCTATTTTAACCGATTTAACCGATGGCCGGCTCGAATTTTTTTATATTAACAAAGCGATGGAGAACATTAACTCTGGAGTAGTCATCATTAGCATAATTTCACTTGTAATCATGATATCATGGCAATATTTAATTAATAAAGGATACAAACTATTTGAAATTTTACAAGCTCCTTTAGTGGTCGTTTTGTGCGGATTTATTCTGTCTTTGCTTTATAAAACCGGAGGGCTTCCTTTTCATTTAGAGTCATCACAGCTCGTACAAATTCCTGAATTTAAAAGTATTACTGATTTGACTCAAGTAATAACTTTACCCAATTTTAATCAACTGGGTAACATGGAAGTATACCAAGTGGCAGCCATTATTGCTTTAGTCGCAAGCCTGGAAACTTTATTGTGTGTTGAAGCCACTGATAAGCTAGACCCTTATAAACGAATTACATCCACAGACCGAGAATTAAAAGCTCAAGGGGTAGGTAATATGCTTTCTAGTTTGATTGGTGGATTACCTATCACCCAGGTCATCATACGCAGTTCCACAAATATTACCTTTGGCGCTAAAACTAAATTATCCGCGATTTTGCATGGAGTATTGCTTTTGGTTTGTGTGCTCACTATCCCCATGATATTAAATCAAATTCCACTTGCATCATTAGCTGCAATTTTAGTTATGATTGGCTATAAATTAGCTAGTCCATCTGTATTTAAAGAAATGTATCAAATGGGATGGGAGCAATTTCTACCATTTATCGTTACTGTGGTTGGAATTGTAGTGAATGATTTACTTTTTGGTATCAGTGTTGGCTTTACCGTAGCTATTTTCATTATTTTACGCCACCACTATTTAAACGCCCATGACACCAGTATTGTTATGAAAAAAGGTATGGTTTTTCACATGGAATTGGCTGAAGAAGTATCTTTTTTAAATAAGGGCAGCTTTATCCATCAATTTCGCAAAATCCCACCTAAATCCACTGTAATCATTGACAGCAGCGGCTCAAAATATATTGATAATGATGTGCGAGAGGTTATTAACAATTTCTCAGAGAGTGCTAAAACAAAAGACATTACCGTTGAAATGCGAGGAATCCAGCTTCAAAGATAAAAATAACTTTATCGATACCAGTAAGCAATGTCTTGCTGTGCTTTAGGATGTAATCCATAGTTACGAGTTCTTGCACAAAAATTAAACTCATAATAAGTAGAGAAATATTCTGACTCCAAAGTAGCTCTAAAGAAAAGTTAAGCATTGAAAATTTCATTAATTTTAAGGGATTATAATATATATTGATAATCTGTGTGTTTCTCGGTACCTAGCGAAGAGCAAAATGATAATGGGATAAATTTTAATAAATTATTTAGAGTAATAAAATTATGAATTCAGAAGCAAATAATGTGTTTCGAATACTTCCTAAGGCTTTTTTACTATTCATTATTTTGACTCTCACCCTGTCAACACTGGGTATTTTGTTGGGTTTTAAGCTAGGTTTTAGTTCTTTTTATCAAGATGTTAGCATTTACCATGCCTTAT
Organism: Legionella bozemanae; assembly: GCF_001648595.1. Lineage (GTDB taxonomy): Bacteria > Pseudomonadota > Gammaproteobacteria > Legionellales > Legionellaceae > Legionella > Legionella bozemanae. The sequence continues at coordinate 107,814 of NZ_LBAW01000003.1, forward strand.
TTTATTGGTCATTAGGAGTCATTGCTTTAGTTCTTGTTTTACTTGGCTTTTCTTACTACAAACTCACTAAAGATAAAATCGCTTTTTGTATTAGTGTTTCCTATTTAATTGGAGTTGTTTTTTATTTTACGGCTTGCTTAGTAAATAATTGGTTTACTCCTTTGAATTATAACTTGAAAAATTTTCATGGGTTTGTTTGGTTAGGATCAAATACATTCATAAGCTTTTTATTAGTAGTGACTCTTGGCATGTGTTTAATAAAATCGTTAACGCGTAATTACTTTATTTTTAGTGTTCTTTTAATATTAAGTTGCATCATTTTTGGCACAGAAGGTTTTTTAATATCATGGTCTTCATATCCGAATTACATGCCACGATTTTTTTATCCTAATGAATTTATTACCCATCCATTTGGTTTAATTAACTTGGCATTAAATCTATATTTAGCTTTTATCACTTGTTATCAGCTTGATCCCAAGAAGTGGGGTGTCTTGCTCAACGCTGTCAAATATAGCGCATTTGCTCAGATTTTAATGTCAATTTATATGGTTTTTGGCTCAAGCAAGCTTCTGGATACCGCTTATTTAGTTGCATCGTTACTTCAACTTTGCAGTTTTATCATTCCGGTTATTGGCTTAATTCAAAGTTTTCAAGAAAAATTTTTCTTGGCTTTTAAGGCACAGGAGAATTTGCAGCAGCAAAAAGATAAATTTGAAAAGTTATCTACTATTGATTCGCTTACCTTGTTAATGAATAAAGCGGCTTTTGAGGCTACCATGGCTGCATTAATTTCTAATTACCAAAGGTATGGACGTCGATTCACTTTAATATATTTAGACCTAGATAATTTTAAATTTGTTAATGATTCATTAGGTCATGAAGTAGGTGATAAATTATTGCAAGAAGTAGCTTCTCGATTAAAAAAATCCATCCGTATTGGTGATTATTGTGCCAGGTTGGGTGGAGATGAATTTGCTATTATATTTCCTGAGTTATTCGAACCTTATAAAATTCAATCCATTGCAGAAAATTTAATAAATGTATTCAATGCTCCTTTTGAAATTCATGAACATATATTGTCCATTACCGCAAGTTTTGGAATCGCGATCTATCCTGATTCAGGAGTTACCTATCAAGATATGCTCAAAAATGCAGATACTTCCATGTATGAGGCTAAAAAATCGGGAAAAAACACCTATGTTTTTTATTCACCAATTTTATCAAAATCGCAATTAGAGGAGTTGGAAATTGGAAAACATTTACGTGATGCCATAAAAAATAATGAACTTAGTTTGCATTATTTACCTATTTATTGTTTAACTACTCGAAAATTAATGGGTGCGGAGCTTTTGTTACGATGGAATAGTCAAAATCTTGGTAAGATGGGGGCCTATGAATTTTTTAGAATTGCGGAAAAAACGGGTTTAATGATTCCAATTGGTGAATGGATACTTGAAACCGCATGCTTTCAAATTAAGCATTGGAATGAAAAATACAATAAAAAATTGCAGTTTTTTATCAACATATCCTCTATTGAATTCGCAAATAATAATTTTATTAATCACATTGAAAGCTTAATTTTCAAATCAAAAGTGGACAATATCACGCTTGAGCTAACTGAAAAATCACTTTTAGAAAACAGAGTTAAGATTGAAAAAAATCTGCTTACCCTAACCCGATTAGGAGTAAAGCTGGCTTTAGATAACTTTGGAACAGGTTATTCTTCTTTTATTTTGCTCAAAACATTACCCATTGATACCTTAAAAATCGACAATACCTTTATTAAAAATGTTGAAAAAAATATCGATTTAACGATTCTCAGAACAATTATTAAGTTGGCTCATCTTTTAAATCTTAAAGTTGTTGCTAAAGGTCTTGAAACTGAGCAACAGTTGAAAACTCTAATTGAAGAAAAATGTGATTTTGGTCAGGGATATTTATTTTCAAGAGCAGTAAATAAATATGACTTTGAATGTATGGCTTATAAATCAACGCTTACTTGAATGCAGCTGATAAGAGATTTATTTTTCACCACTGTAGAGCAAAGAACAAAAGGTTTGAACAAATGAATCAAAAAGTGCAGGTTCTCCTGATTTTTTCTATGACTTGATTCTTTTTTAATAATCTCAATTTTATTAATTCGGTATGTTTATTTTGAGTAGTCATAGCGACTGAAAATTAAATTTCACGTTTAATCAGATAGATATTTTTCATGGAATGCGGTTATTATGAAAATAAGACACTGCATATAGAAAGTCTAAGGTAATGAAATATGGAAAATTGCAAATAGGAGCGCTACGTAATCATTATCAGTCTTCTGGCAAAAAAACTTCAATTAAACGAACTGCCAATAAATTTTCGATAAACTAAATCATTACATTACGAATCAGTACTGCTAAGAAAAACATAAATGGTTCACTTAACCTATACGAAATTAAGAGATTAACCCGTAAAGCAATTTACTTTTTCTAAATCTGGAGAAAAATCAATGTCAGAGAAGAACAATAACTCGAACAAACCAAAAAAAATTTTCCCTCTTGCAGCAGTAATTTTTCTTTTAAATAACAATGCAATTCACAGTGCTACACAACTTGGTCGAGGAATTTATTACGATGAGCAACACATTGCAAAATTAGCGCAAAAATATCCGGGACGTGTTTCAAAAGACGCTGGCTATCCCCTCATAAACAACTATTCAACGCTAAAATCAGTATTTCAAGGGAGCCAGTTTGGTCTGGGTAATAAACCCATAACAACGGGTTTATGGTGGACACCTTTGCTGGCCGTGGATAAGGCGCCAGGACAAATACAGGATGGTGACTATCTGAATCCCTTATTGTTAATTCCAAACCCGCTTACTGTGCGTTTAACAGAAAGGGGTATTTCTTTAGGAGTTCCCTTGCAAAACGCTAAAGTTGACAATGTGCATGTTGACCGTGGATATGATAATACGCTCGACGTAACTGTTACCACAGGAGATTTGATGGGTACGGCACCTTTGGTTGCTGATTATTCTGATTGGATGGTGACGGCAGCGTGGGCCCGTAATAATTCTCCTCTTCTTACTGCCAGTGTGGTAGAAGGTTCCCCTTTCGTTTTTATTGAAAAGAAAAGCAATCAAACAATTTCTTATCTACAGTTTAATAATTCACAAGATGTAAAACTATTAAGCCAAGAAAAAGGCATCAGTGTGTTTAAAACAAAAAATGCTTCCGATTCGGGCTATCGCTACTATGCTTATTTCTCTAATCCTGATGCCTCAATTACTCCTTGGAAAACTAATTCTGGTTCTGTAATCGTCCCAGTCAACCAGGGAGGAAGTGGAAACATTATTCCAAGTACCTCCATTAATACCACGGAAACAAATCGCTATTTTTCGTTGGCTGCTATTCCTGCTTCTTCTGACTTATCAGCAGTTGCGGTGGCCAATCAATTCAAGCCCTACGCGTATACGTTTATCAAAAATACATCCATCACGTATGAGTATGATAAAAATAACGCTGAAGTGATTACGCATTTTAATTTTGACACTCAAACAGTCTATTCGAATGCATCATTGAAGAAACAACCGCTGGTTATGCTTTATCCTTGGCAAATTAAAAACATGAATAGCACCGAAAAAGCCGGCTGTTTATTCCAAGATGATTGTGCCAGTGACAGTGGAACCATTCAGACATTAAAAGGCACTATGCATGCTTATGTGGTTCCTCAAGGAGTAGGCGGAACACCTTCTTTTTCTACTGAAGTAGCCTTTCATGGTGTGTTACCTGCTTTACCTAATCGTCTCAGCCAGGCTGATTTGGATAAAATGGCAAGTTATTCATTTGCATTACCTCCAGATCCTCATTTAGACGCTAAAAATCCTTGGACTGATACTTACGCAACAGGAAAATTATTAAGCAGGGAGGCTCAACTCATAAAAATAGCCAATGTTTTAATGGGATCTACCCCCAATCCTCAATATAAAAAAATTCGGGATGACTTATTAACTAATCTAAAGAAACAGGTTACAAGTTTTCTAACTGGCTTAAATTATACGGACCCTTGCCCCGATGGTGCTTCCGATTGTCCGCGACCTGAAGGAAGCTGGTTTTATTCGTATAATAGCAAATGGTATACGATGATGGGATTTCCAAGTGGTTTCTTTACAGCAACTACCCTAACGGATCATCCTTTCCACTGGGGTTATTTAATTGACAGTGCTGCAACTATTGCGCAATTTGATAAAACATGGGCGCAAGAATATGGGGCTATGATTAACTTGCTCATTCGAGATATTTGCAATTACAAATATCAAGAAGAGGGAGGAGAGGCGACCAGATTCCCACATTTTAGAAGTTTTGATCCCTATGCTGGTATCTCCTCTGCTTTAGGCATGCCTTATAGCTTCGATAATGTGAATGAGGAAGACAGTGCTGAATTTATGAATTTAGCTCAAGCTATTATTCTATGGGGTTTAAATACCGAAGGAGTTACTTTCGATGGAGATAATACTTCTTCTCACGCTCTCGTAGAAACAGGTTTGTATCTTTATACTACAGAAGAACAAGGGCTGAATCATTATCATTTTAATCAAAATCCTAATGCCGGTGTTTTTCCCATGGGATGGTCAAATAGTACGACTGGACAAAACTATTTATTGGTCGGAAATGTTTGGGGAGGTAAGCTTGATAGATCAACTTATTTCTGTGCGAGTCAACCTTGTTATTATCAAAACCTTGCATCCAATACGTTACCCATAAGTGCGGGATCTTTCTATCTTGGTTATGAGCCAGACTTTGTTACTAAAGTGTATAACGAGGATGCTAAAAATCCATGTTCCGGCGACGCAGCAAACTCTGCTTATTGCGGCACGCTATTGAAATACTTAGCCTTAGGTGATCCAGTCAAGGCATCGCAATACTATACCCGTTATTTCGATGAGCAAGCTAAAACGCCGGATCCTGGCGAATCCAAGCCAAGTATTTATTATTGGATTCAAAATTTAAAAGCGCTAGGATCTTTAAATAAATCGCTTAGGGCAGATACACCTGCTTACGCTGTTTTTGGTACCGGGGATAAAACCTATGTGGCAGCATATAATAATGAAGCGTCAGCGAAACAAGTTAGTTTTTACCACGAAGGTCATTTAGTTTGTCGCTTGGAGAACATACAACCAGGAGAAATTAAAGGAAGTATTTGTGGCAAAGAGGATCCTCAACCTCCTGAGACTCAGTTTTCCTATATGATCTACGTTGGTTACCCTTTTAAACCGGTATTAATCAATCATAGTATTACTTGTCCTGATCCAGTCACGAAACACCCTGCCTGTTTAGTTAAAAATATCGCGGGGTCTTCTGTGATGACCATTGCTGGTAGTAACAGCAACCTTTGTACTTTAGCAATCAGTGAGGATGGGGTAGTCACTACAATAAATGACAGATCACAGGGTTGTTACATTAACTCAACCCCTGCAACACCGGATAAAGCTGGGAACATTAATCTTCCTGGTGGTTTTTAATCGATTGAGATAATGTATTTTTGTAGCTGTCTATAAATTTATCATATATCTCAGATCGAGGTTTTGTCTGTGGTTTTTCATCCGTTGCTCCGTATACAGAAGGGCATCACTAATTTGGGTGTTGCCTTTTTTAGAATACTCAAGCCAGATTTTGAATTATCAAGAAGCGATTTTTGCTTTTCTATAATGTTGTTGATTTGTATAGAGAGAAAGTTCGCCTCAAACTTCTTGCAGCTTGTTGGATTAGCTTTAATGAGCTATGATGCATTGTTGGATAATAACCATATAGTGGTAAACCAAGATCTAAAAAATAAGGATATCAATGATGAATAGACCCATACTTCTCATCCTTTTATTCGCTTCTCAATCACTTCACGCAATTACCTGCTCGTTCGATGCAAACAAACAATGCAACTTAGTTAGAAATATTCTTACTGATAAAAATGAAGAAGGATTAAATTTCTTTTCAGCTACAAATTATGATCATCGAAAGTCAGGGGAGATTAACGTTTACGATACAACTTTGGTTACATCATATTGCGATAAAACGAATGAACCTGGCCAACTTAAATTAAGCGCAATTAAGGTAAACAGTAACTACTGGCTATCTGGTGAAATTATGACGCGTAGAAACCTTGATGCGCCACCTTATAATGCCCCAATGAGTTCCACCGTTTGGGATACGAGCACATTAAGTCATGGTTATCTCGAAGTGACTGCAAAATTACCAAAGTGTGAAACAAGTGATGACGGCTCCTGCGAAACAAAAACAAATCCTACTAATTATAACAGTGGGTTATGGCCTGCTATTTGGCTCCTGCCTACCGATGATAGCCAATGGCCAAATAATGGTGAAATTGACATTATGGAGGCTTATCCCAAAAATACGGACTTTAATGTTAGCACTGCGGCCTTACATTTTAACGGTAACGATCCAAGCTGTACGGGCGGAGATTGCAAAGGGCCAGGATATCGATTAGTCACAAAAACTGATTCTGAAAGATTATATAATAATTTTCATAAATGGGGGTTTGAATGGGAAAAAGACCCACAAAGTACAAAGAATGGATATATTATTACGGGATATTTTGATAACAAAAAAATTTGGGGGCCTCTTAAAACAGACAGCTTACCAGCAGATGGAGCAAATGCTTTAAGTAGGGGATTTAATAATCCTGAAGGCGGCTATTATTTAATTGTAAACTTAGCAGTCGGTGGCCCCTATGCCGGCGCACCTAATCCGCACATGAAAAGTGCAAGTATGTTAGTGCAGAGCATCAAAAGTTATAAAGTAATAAATCCCACGGCATGTAAAGCACCCATTAATATTTTATCCAGTTATACACAGGATAAGAAAAGCATTACTTTAAAGTGGGAAAAACCAGAAGGTGGTTTGCCAATTGATGAATATCAAGTAAGAAATTGGGTTCAACAAATTCTTTGGAAGGGTGAAAAACTAACCTGGACGGAAACTACCTTGCCCGGTAAATCAGGAAAATACACCTATTACTTAAATTCACAATGTGGCGATAAAATCTCAGACTTGGTGAAACATGAGGTTATCATTCCTTAGCGTCTAATGTCGCTAAATGTCCTTCATTTTAGCGACATTTTGGGAGTACTCAAGATAATCTCTTCTCTTTTCAACCACAAATTTGGAGTGAAGAGGGTAGCTGGAGCACTCTTGCTGAAACGTACCCCCATGAAAACGGGTGCATTCTGCCAATTTTACCCCAGAGTTATTGGCTAAATCCGAAGCTACTGCTTGAAGTCGTTTCTTTAAGATCAGCGGCCAAGTGTTGTTTGTTATAAGCTTCAATAATTAGCTTGGCACATTGACGTAAATTATCATTTTCAGCTGAACCAGTAAAAAATACGAAAGCACCACCAAATTGACTACTAGGAATACTGCGGGTCATCATCATTCCTGCTGCGGCAGAGCTGCAACGTTTACTAACATCGGCGCCATGCTCTAATAGTAGTTGGATAACTGAGGGATGTTGTCTTTGAAGTGCTAGCTCAATAGGAGAAATACCATCCTCATTAGTCACTGAAATTGTACTCGCGTCTGTCATAACAATTAAGCGTACGATATCTAAAAGTTTTTCAGTCGGTGCATTACCTATGGCACGAAATAATGGAGTTTCTCCATATTTGTCTTTTTCTGCAAGTTTGATGCCTTCACAACGCACTAATTTCTTCAATACTTCATGATGTCCTTTAGCTGCTGCAATATGTGCGGCAGTCAAATTTTCAGATACTTTGATATTAGGGTTTACCTTTTTTTCGAATAGCAAATAATCTACTGTTTTAACATAGTTATTTGCAGCTGCAAGGTAGAGAATTGTGTTGAATTCTCCATCTGGCACATCGAAATTAATTTCATCTGGTAGAGATTTTAGGCTTTTTAATAGTTCTGCATCTGATTTAAATATTAACCCTCTTGATGTGGGCTTGGTAATAACCTCTAAATGTTTCGGATTTGAACTAGGACTAAATTTCATAAAATAATTCCCCATACTAAAATATACACACTAATATACAAAAATATGAGTAAGATACAAGCCTTGTTGTTTGCAACCAGCAGGATAGCAAGCGTGCGTATCAGGTTGGGCCATTCAGCAAATAGCTTAATCAAGGAATGTGTAGCATAGGATTAATAAGCTGCTGAATTTGGAATTATAATTAACTATAAAATAAATTAAGAAAAACAGATAATCGGCGATACATTTCGTCCATATAGATCAATATATAATATTGGACATAATTGCCGGTATGATGCAATTATCAATTTTTATCGGAATAACATCTAAATGCCCCCGGCGCCTTTTACAGGAAACCTTCATTTACAGCATGATGATTAAATGTTAATTTTTAAAATCCAAACTATTGAGGGATCCAATATGAAAATGAAAACAATTGTTCTATCATCACTAGCTTTAGTATGTTCCGTTGCTTTTGCAGACTCGACCCAACCAAAGGTAAGTATTCAACAAGCACTTTCTACCGCTGAGCAAGCAGGATATACCAATATCCGAAAGATTGAATTTGAACATGGTCAATGGGAAGTTAAAGGACGAGATGCCCAAGGTAAAAAATTTGAGATAAAAATCGATGCAACAACCGGTACGCTTTCTAAAGAAGATAATGATTAATTAACGGCTAATACTGAATAAGCTACTCGCATCAGGTCTAATGATGCGAGGCTTATATATGGGATTGTTTTTTATCATTGCAAATATTCTAAGAACAGCAACAACTATTATTTCAATGCCGCCGCATATCCAGCCAAACTGGCAATAAAACAAAAAAATTTATATTGTAATTTTTTATTTTTAAATCAGTCAATTTATTCTTTTATTGATTTCTCTCGTGAGGGCTTCAAACCTTTTATTCGCCTGAAAGTCAGGTTTTCTCTCGCCTTTGGATGACTATAAGAAATACTTTACCCCTTAAAATAGCACCCCCTCAAAATTAGAGTTTCTCGGTGACAGTATCACCTAAAGGAAAAACTTTCGGACAACAACAGTTAGAGTCAATTACTGGCACAATGAATTCAATACGTTGTGACACGTTCCAGCTGAACGCACCCTCAGCATGCACTCAAGTTATTTTGTTAAATCATCCTGTTGGTAAATTTTTAACCACAATTCTATACTTTAAGAATAGGCTGAATCAAAAATGGGGATCTGTCATGCATTCCAAATATGATAAACTCATTTACATCAATTTGACCCAAGATCAAATAACGGCAAATATTGATACGCTTATAATTCACGAAAGCCCGGCAATACTCGTGAAAATACCAGATGGAAGTGACCTTAAAGCTTTGGAGAACCCTGATTTCTTTCCTAAACCGATTACAAACCGTACCAAAATATATTTTGCGGCTCATGGAAGAGAAGAGTTAGACGATATGGTCCTTGATAGACAAACAGGCACCCCAAAGATATACGATTTAGATGATATCGCCGCCTATTTTGGAAAATTACTCACAAATCCAGATTTCAAAAATCCTAATGTAATACCTCGATTGACACTGGTGATGAGTGTATGTGAGGGATTAAATTTTGCCAAAAACCTACAAAAAAAATTATTTAATGACTATGGACTATTTATTGATGTAATTGCCAATAAAAATGTATTACATGAGCAATTTGAAAAGCCTAGGTATGAAAATACAGCATATCTTACTCACAGAGAAACATCCATCAAAGGAGTAGGTAGAGAGCACAAGCGGCCACATAGTAAAGTGTTATTAACTATTAATACGGATGGTTCGCAACAAGAAATTGATGCCTATCAATTAAAGTGGATAGAAAATGTCCTCAATACAGTTCATCAGCAAATAGCAACTTTTAGCAAATGGGCTGATTTTGAAAAACCAGAGAATATCCGTATATTAGAAGGACTCAATGCCTTTTGTAAGGACGTTGATGCCGTTATCTCGTTATCCATCAATCAAGATATTAATTTGACTGCCAATAACCTCTTAGCATTGCTGCAAAGTTGTCAAAAAACCTCTGCAGATCCGCTGTATCAACAAGCAATGAACTATGAAATGTTTCAAATCGTGACAAAAAACCTCATTAATGAAGGGATAAAATATATTAATCCGAACATGGAGATGCAAGATTATTCTCATGCTCTTGAAGACATTGAATCACAGAAGAACAAGATGATTCGAGATGAAGTTGCTCCCAATATATTTCAGGCAAAAAAAGCCATTTTTTCTGCATTACTTGCTGAGGCTTCAGAATATGGTATAGAGTCGGTCTTGGAACGACTCGAAAAAGCAAAGGAAGAAGTGTCCCAGGGGATGAATCCCTTTTAACATCGAGGAAACAAGCAATGATATGGACTCATCAAATTACTGCTCTCGAAAATTCATGTCATATGGTCAGATAATTGTGTTACTTTTTCCTCTGGAACTCCCTCAAGAAATCTCATTCGTACATCATTAACCCATATATAATTTCCATATACTCGCCCCTGCCTTTCCAAATGGATATGACTAGTAATTTCATTATTGGGAGCGATTGCCCAATAGTTGCGGCAATATTTACCAAGACATCTAATGAAAATCGAGAGATACGACCAACATATCAGACCGATAGATAATAATTCGCATGTTAAGGTGAGGTGGTGGTAACATGACAAAGGTACCAATTTGCTTGCCGGATATCAGACGATGAATATATCAAAAGGCAGATCCTGAAAAACAACACCGCTTTTGGGAATCTTTGTTCATATAATAAAGATAGAAACTCTCAAAGAAGCATACCAAATAGTTACCCGGAACGGTGGAACACAAGAAGATGATAATCAAAGCTTTGAGGATATGGATCTCTCTAATGATTTCTAAAAGGATCGATCATATGAAACATTATTATATAATACTGATTTCATCCTACCTGCTTTTATCTTGCCATAATAGTGGCAGTAGCCCCAATACCGACGCAGCAGAAGCACAGAAATTTATTGATAACTACACCAAACAGTATGTGAAGCTCTATGCAAGTGCTAAAAATGCACGATGGCAATCAAATATTGAGATAAAGCCGAATGATTTTACTAATGCGATGATTGCGCAGAAAGCGGATAAAGATCTCGCTGTATTTATCGGTAGTAAAGAGAACATTCAGAGCGCCCGCAAATACCTCAACCCAAAATATAAGCTAACAAAGATGCAAGTAAAGCAATTAGAGCTAATTCTCTATTCTGCTGCTAATAGCCCTCAAGAGGTAGCTGACCTTGTAGAAAAAAGAATAAAAGCTGAGGTTGAGCAAATATATAAGCTGTATGGATATCAATATATACTGGATGGCAAGAAGATAGATGTTAATAACATAGACTATATTCTTAAAAAAGAATCCAACCTCAATAAACGTCTGTCAGCATGGGAAGCAAGTAAACAAGTAGGACCTACTCTCAAAACGGGGCTTATCAATTTACGCAACTTAAGAAATCAAACCGTACAGGCGCTAGGGTACCCTGATTTTTTCACATATCAGGTAAGCAGCTACCATATGAGCACTGATGAGATGATGCAGACCATGGAACGTTTCATGAGGGAGCTTTATCCTCTATACCGTGAGCTGCATACCTGGGTGCGTTATGAACTAGCCAAGAGATATGGTGTAAACACTGTACCTGAATATCTGCCTGCACACTGGCTACCAAACCGCTGGGGGCAGGACTGGAGTTCTATACTGAAGGTAAAAAGCATTCATATTGATGGTATCCTTAAAAACAAATCCCCTAATTGGATTATGAAGTCAGCAGAGAATTTGTATGTAAGCCTTGGTTATCCCAAACTACCGGCAACGTTTTGGAAAAAGTCAAATCTTTATCCCTATCCTCCCAATTCATCCATTAAAAAGAATAACCACGCATCTGCCTGGCATATCGACCTTGATCAAGACATACGCATCATAATGAGTTTGGAGTCTAATGCTAAGTCGTTCAGGACCTCTCACCATGAATTAGGTCATATCTATTACTACCTCACTTATACTAACAAAGATGTGCCGCCACTGTTACGTAAAGGCGCTAACCGTGCCTTTCATGAAGCTATTGGCACCATGATGGGACTTGCTGCGAGGAAGAAGCCTTATCTGGTGGAGCGCGGCCTGATCGATACGTCCATAGAAATAGATAATATGCATACTCTTCTTAAAGAAGCACTCAACTCTGTAGTGTTTATTTTTTTCTCCGCGGGCACGATGAGCCATTTTGAAAAAGCCATGTATGTTGATAACTTATCTCCTGACCAATTCAACGCAAAATGGTGGGAGCTGGTTAAGAAATACCAAGGAATTGAGCCGCCATTTATTAGAGGTGAAGAATATTGCGATGCAGCTACTAAAACACACATCAACAACGATCCTGCCCAATACTATGATTATGCATTGTCTTATGCCCTTTTATATCAGCTGCACAACCATATAGCCAAAAATATACTGCACCAAGACCCTCATGCTACCAACTACTTTGGCCAGAAAGCTATAGGAGACTTTCTAATGCATATTATGCGCCATGGAGCTTCCAAAGACTGGAGGCAAATACTCAAAGAATCAACCGGTGATGAGCTGAGTGCCAAAGCAATGTTAGAGTACTTTCAACCACTAGTTGACTGGCTGCATGAACAGAATAAAGGAAGGAACTATAGCCTTCCGGAAATTATGGAATAAATTTTTTGGGTTATCTCCGCCACGGTAAGCGTAGGTTAACTAAAAAGTACATGAATGTGCCGATGATTCAACGTCGTGCTTACGGATTAGAAATTTTGAAAATTACAGATTAAGGGTTAAGGTTTTGTGTTCTTGGTTAGTGTTATTCAATCCACTAATTTGTATACTGCAAGCCCGTATATCATTAACAAAGCAAAAATAGATTGATGATCAAATTAAGTCAGGGACACTTAGAGCAGTCAAATAATACAAAATAGTGCCGTTTTGGTACCGCGATATGATGATTAACTTATCAATGAGTTAATTGGCTTGGTGGCTAGAATCGAACCCGCTACCATGAACGCATGTGCGATATTATCTTTTTCAGGCTTTGGGAGAACATTTAAAGCATAATTAGTCCCAGATTTTTCGATCCTTTCACTTCTTACATCAGATGTATTTAGGCTCACAACACAATCGTTTGGAGATTTTTGCGATTTTGAGGGGTCATGATTTTTTAGAAAAGTTCTATTAACTGAAGGTTCGCAATTTCTATCATTACAAGCGCTTGCACTAAGACTTACAATATTATTCTCAATCTTATAGCCACCATCACTTTCCCGGACATTTTGATAAAGTAATTCATTATTTGTGGCTCATATTAAGAATTTTCAAAACTAATCAGTTCTTTTGAAGTTACCTAAATAACCCACTATCCGGTTTTCTATTCTCTCAAAATTGTCCTATATTTAAACAATTAAATCCTTTCTTTGGTTCTATACAAATGCCAACTCGTAATAAAAATGAAATCCTGTTGCAAAACGATCGCTACAAAGTTTCAATCATCGCAGTTGAAAAGAAAATTAAGGCAATAGCTATTGATTTTGGGGGTAAAGAAGACGATTTCTCTCCCGTTTTATTTGATCAGTACTTTGCTGAAAAATTAAATGAAATCCAAGAAATCTATCAATCGCTTAATTCACTTAAAAAGGCTCATGAAGACTTGCTCCTGGAGGCAACATACAGGCCGGCAAAAATAAAAACCGGAAAAGTGAAAAAGCATATTCAAAATCAAATTGATATGATTAATAACATGGAAAAAGTTGTTGATACTAAATTACTTGAAATAATCAATTTATATGAGGATAAGAGCCACCTACTATTCAAGCAACCAGCCTATCAAGAACAGATTGCCAATATTATCAATTCATTAGAGAAGATCAGGGATTTCTGCAAGAATAATAGTAGCAACACTCTTCTTTCAGAAAAACTGACCCATGTATGGCGTTCTAGTAAACAGAGTCAGGTTACCAGTCAGCAAATTAATATTCACGCCTCTATAGTTGATGCACTGAGTAGAGAACTCAGACAGTTACAAAATATCAATATGCATCTTCAGAACAAAGTAAGCGACCTTGAAGCAAAATTGAGAGAACCTTCTAAACAGTCAGGAACTATACAAGCTACACGATTTTTTAAAACTGATGAAACTAAGACAAAAAATGTGGGAGAAGAATATAAGGGACCATCCTCTGGGGAAAGTTCTAATGTTCCCAAATAGTTAAACCTGAAAAAAGTAGGTCAATCTACAATGAGCCTTTATTACGTTGCTTTTTTTAGTTTAAATTATTGGACATTGCTCCACCAGATTAAATGAATGTAATTCACATGAGTGGCAAAAATCCGATTCATTGCGACTGCGGGAATCGAACCCGCTCACAAATCTTTAGCAAACTCCTTCCATGACAACTAAAGACCAAGAAAGACCAGATAGAGAAGGGTTAACCTTTGATAAGGAAATTTTAACTGAATTGTACTCCATGGTCACTGATTGTCAGCAAATGGTGCCGCTATGGTGCCGTTTTTTCAGATCATGCTTTATATTCCATATAAACCTCTTTGCTCTATGATCGCTGCAATACTTAGCAGCGTATCTAAAAAATCGAGAAATCAGTCCAAGTACCATATAACGCTATTATTCCCTCTTTATTGATATTTAATAGTAGGAATTACTTCCAGCATAAACTAACGACATTAGCATAAGATAAATGGCTAACCTAACAATGAATTCCTGTTCTTTCAAAATCACTCATAATACTCCGAATGAAAAAATTATATCAATATAGTAGATTGGGGGTCTAAGGGGCGTATCTCATCTAAAGATCTGAGCTCAATCGAATATTTCCTTACCAATTCAATTTTGGCAGAGTAGCATGTTGCTTCTATACTATCATTTGGTGCCAATAAGTATACTTTGTCAATGTAGTGCACACCATCTGTTAAGATTAAAGGGAAGTCACGCCACATTACATCCTCTGCGCTTAATGCAATTTTTAAATCGTCCCCAAAAAATCGTTGCATCCCCAATACCATTGCATATCGATATTCCTTTTCTGCAGCATAACATAGACCTTTTCCATTAGAATCACGTTTATGAAAAGTATTGCATAATGTTCGCATACCTAATCCATATCGATGAGGATCGGTCATTTTTTCCCAAAGCTCATGTTCAATACCAAAAGCTTCAGGGTAATAGGTAATAGCGCTATCATATGGGAGAAAAACAATATGAGGGAAATGATTGCCTAGTAGCTTTCTGCTGATTTCGATGGTTTGATTAAATATTTTTCTTACTTTCCCAACAGTTGAAGTAATAACACAAACGTTATTTTTATTCTGTGCAAATGAGCTTTCTTTAAATGAGTCCCAAGGATCATCGTTTCCATCCCATATAGACCAGCAGGAAACAAGAGCATCATTACATGTAGTATCACTTCCAACAATACCATTACCTAAATTGATAGCGGTAGAACTTTCTTGGGAATCACCCGCATTTGTTTCCATAGTTTGATAATGACTCAATAGTCCATAATGAAAAGTGCAATTTATTTCAGTGTGCTCCATAGTACCAACAGACTTTTCAGCCCCATATCTATCTAAAAATCGAATCAGTTTAGTATCATCTGCAATAACGACATTTTGAAACGGCATGATTATACCAGTGCCCATAGAACCTAATCCTCTTTGTTTTTAGTTAAAAGCAGTGAATGATTATAACTTTAGCCATAGAGTAAAACCATTCATGTAGCAATTTTCCATAATGGACAGATGTGCAAGATGATTAATCTTGGCTCATAATTTTAGCTTTCTATTAGGGTGAATTAAATAAAACTGTTTTAGAGATCCGTTTTTATTTTGGCAAGCGAAAAGTTTTGCTAAAACAACAATGTCTGTGGTTTGATTATATTAATACCTTTATTCTATATTCTAGAATTTAGAATAAGGAATAGTTTAAATCGAGTTAACACTTTTAAAATACGAAACTAAGTTATATGATGCCTTCATTTATCCTGACTAATCACATTATGACGCAACTTCCTAATACAGGATTTCTAAGACTTAAACAAATCATCGGCGACAATAAAGCAAATCCCCCTATTCCGGCATTAATTCCTATAAGTAAATCAACATGGTGGGCTGGCATTAAATCAGGACGCTTTCCACAACCTGTAAAGCTTGGGCCGAGAACTACTGCCTGGAGAGTTGAAGATATTAAAGAATTTATCATTAATTTTGATAAGAAAAAGTAAATATTAGACCCGATTATGTATTTGTAAATTTTATTAAAAAAGTTAAATTATATTAAACGCTTGCTTAATTTTTAATGGTGTAGCCGTTGTCTAGTGTCTTTAATATTGTTCTGGATATTTTCATCTGATTGTAGGGATAAAATTCCCTCTGCAACTCTTTTAATTAATTCTTCTTTATAGTAGTAATTTATCCGTTCATGTAAAGTATTTGTCTAAACTGTAGCCATAATTTTTTTTGTACTACTATTAATAGTAAATCTTCCTAAAAATATTAAAGACCTATTATTAAATGAACTCCGAAATACAAAAAACAAGAAAAAATCATTATGTGCCCGTGTGGTATCAAAAAGGTTTTTTGTCACATTCCTCAAGCAAACTAGTGTATTTAGATCTGTATCCCGAACAAAAAGTACTGCCAGACGGTAAAATAATCTCTATGAAAAATACGCATTATTTTTCACCTCAACAGTGCTTTTATGAATATGATTTATATACTACTTTTTTCGGTAGTTGCATTAATGATGATATTGAGAGGTTACTCTTTGGAGAAATAGATCGCATAGGAGCACCTGCTGTCAGGGCTTACACTATAAATGATTGTCATGGGTGGCATAAAAATTTTAAAAATTTTTTTAAATTTATTGACGCACTAAAGACTAGGACCCCTAAAGGTTTAGACTGGATAAAGAATCACTATTCTGGTCTCAAACAAGAACAGTTAATGAAAGAAATGCAATCTATACATAATTTACATTGTGTTATATGGACAGAGGGAGTAAGAGAGATAGTTTCAGCAAAAAATTCCAATATAAAATTCATCTTATCTGATCATCCAGTAACTGTGTATAATCCTGCTTGTCTCCCAAATGATGAAAAGTGTAAATACCCAAATGATCCTTCAATCTTATTAAAAGGTTCACAAACGATTTTTCCTTTAAATGAAAATCACTGCTTAATACTCACAAATCTTGAATATGCTAATAACCATGAAGATGACCCTTTAGAAAAAAGAACAAACCCTCAATTTCTAAGAGAAACACTAGTGAGTACAATTGATTTTATTTGGTCTAGAGAATTGAATGAAGTAGAAGTTTCGGAAATAAACTACATTCTAAAAAAAGGAGCAAAAAAATATATAGCATCTTCAAACGAGGATTGGTTACATCCTGAAAAAATAGTCTCATCTACATGGTGTTCTTTGAAAAAAACATTGCTACCACCGGAAAACGAGCTAAATAGATTTAATAGCGAAATTATAATTGGTGGATTCAAAGATGGATCTACATATAGTCAGGACGTATTTGGTAGGAAAATTCCAGAAAATAAATATTTGAAAAAAGTAATTGTAGAAAGTGAGCTGAAAAGAAATGATTTATGCGGATGTGGCAGTGGTAAAAGATATAAAAATTGCTGTAAAGATATTCCAAAAGGAAAAAGAAAAACTTGGAAAGAATTAAGTATTAGGGAAAGAAATATCGTGTTATATGATGGCATACGCCAGATTTTAAAGCTTGATAAAGACTCTAGTTGGGATGATATTAGACAAAGATTATCAGATAATAAAATAGTTGAAATTTACAGTCTTTATGGAAGTCTTTGGCCTAGTAATACCGATATATTTGGTTTATTGCCTCAACCTGATAGCAATTTGCGAGCTCTATACACAGGAATGTTAGATCCAAGGAGTACCGGTATTCATATTGTAACAGGATTAGTACCTTATTTTGATGAAATTTTAATACAACATCCCTTTTTGAATCCGGGAATACTAAAGGAGGAAATTAATCCTATAAAAAATCCAAGTCTTTATAGGCAGCAATTATTAAAAGATTTATGGTTAATCTTACATTTACAAATATTTGTTGAAAGTGGAGTTGTTAACTTAGTTCCTGATATAACTGCTTTTAATTTGAAAATTACTAAAGAAATGTATGAAATGGCAAGGCAGAGGAGTGAGAGCGAAATAATAAATGAAAAAGAGGTCGAAAGATTAAAAAATATTGTTCAAGATGACTCACTTATAACTTATTTTTCTCTACCAAAAGAAATACTAGAGCAATCCATCAAAAAAGAGAATCCCAACATTTCATCGGATAAATTAAAAGAACTTGTTGACTATTGTTCCGAATCTAATAGAAGTAACCCTTTTGCTCCCTTACAAGATTCTCCAGAATCTAAAAATTTTCTTGCATATAATATGGTCCCAAATTTCGAAATGTCTTTGTATATTTCTCAGACAACTGGTGCACTTATTATTACAGATAGTGAAAGCAGATGGCAGCAGATAATAAAGTCTCAATACAGAGATTTAGGTATAGCTCGATATCCATGGAACAACCTAAGTGAGCAAATAAATAGTCGAGAATTTACATTAAATTTAAATCCAGAAATTACATATGATTATGGAAAAAGAGAACCTTTTATAAATATAAAAAATACATTTCGTGAAATTTTTAATATTATTAAAAATGATATAGCAATTAATAATACAAAAATGAGAAAACTAAGAGAGGAACTAACTAAAAGTTACCTTCGAACATTGAAAATTGAAGATAAGCACAATAATTTCAAAGCAAAAATATCAATTCTCATGCCAAAGGGAGGATTTACAGATCACAATGTACAACGCTTACTTTTGAAATCAGGCAGTGACAAGCATTTGAAATATGTTCCAATTTCAATATTTATAAATTGCCATGAATGAAATTTTATTTTTTTTATTATAATTTTTTAATAACCACAAGGAAGAAGTTAAAGTCTTGCATGTGCTTTCTGTTGCCAGTTACCAATGTAAGGATTTTCATATCCCTTCTATTAAGGCAATGTGTAAAGCCCATTGTTTTCCCAAGCATTTGGTTTTAATGCTCGAACTCCAGGCGCAAGATTCTCCTGTGGTACTGAGGTAATAGATTATTATTTAAGTGGATAAAGGAAAGACCTAACCCTTAGATTTTTGCTATTATTGTTATAAAAATTGGAGGATTAGATATGGAGATTCTGTTAAGCTCTATTTACGTTGTTTTTGCATGGATTTTCAATCATTTTTTCAAAATATCGATTTTTATTTTTTTATTTATAATATGTTTTGGGATAAATGAAATAGCAAATAGTGCGCGGGAAATGGCCCTCCAGTTAAAAATAATTAAGATTTTACTAAGAAGCAACGATGATGAGGAATAAGGAAAAAACAATCTTCAATTGCATTTCCATGGCTTATATTTAATAAATTTAATTTTGAGATTTTTATATAATTCCTTTAATAAATTAGAGTTTATTTCTTGTAATAATAAATTTTTCAAATGTAAGTATTTGTTTCGGAATAAATTTACAAATTCTATAGAAGGATAGAATACTTCAAAGGTATTTGGAGTAAAAATTAAATTAATTTCTTTCTCACTTATTCCTAAATCTGCAATGTGACTTAGTGAATAAGTATAACTTTTAATATAATCATTCACTGTCTTTAAATCTTCAAGCTCTACTAAAGCATAATTTTTAATAATAGTTTCTTTAATTATTCTACCTTGGTTTTCTTGATGCTTTAAAAATCCTGTGACAGTTTTTTCTACGGCCTCACATAAAAAATCTAATTCTTCTCCTTTTAAGTTCTCAAAAGGTTTAGCTTTTTCTATAAAAGAGGAATTAAAGCCCAACATAATTTCTATATGTAAATTAATAGGAGCATACAAATTATTTATTTTATTAGTAATTAATTGAATTCTTTGTTTTTTATTATTGAGAATAAAATTTAAATAGCCAGATACACCGGCTCCCCCTATTGTGCCTAATGCCCCACTTAGTAAAACTGTTGTTAAATCCATTTATTTTCCGCTCTAAGTTACAAAAAATTTTATTTATTCAAAAATAAATTATTTCCCTTGGTCTCGAACAAATTAGTATAGTCTTCATCCTCTCTTAATAAACTTAAAGAATAATCTAATGCACCAAGAATTACTGATTTATTAAAACCGTCCATTCCGGATTTAATCACTAACCCACCAAGCTCAATTTTACGCCGAGTATCTGCTTTTCGTTTTTTTAGTCTTTCTAGAACAATTGATTTTTCATATCTTACAATAACCTGTTGTTGCCTTTTGATTTGATCATGAATTGACATAATTCAGCTCCTTAGCAATCTTGGCAAAGATTAAATCGAGTCGGTTAAGGTCATAGTGATGAAGATTATGTTTATAGGCAAGAGAGCCGATTTCTAGCTTATGCTTTTGTTGCAGTTGATCAAGTTTTATTTTAGCTTTTTCAATTCTATCCGTGAGTACTTCTTCCATTTGCGATAATGTCTTCTTTGACATGATATTCTCCGCAAATTTAGTTCACGCAAAAAGCATAACTGTTACGATCTTTGAAATCAACATCTTCATAATAATCCGAGCGCTGCGAGATCTGACAATCACGCAGAGGTTTTCTCAAGTGCGCAATATACATTCTTTCGAATGTTTGCTAAATTAGAGCTTCGCTGCTAAAAAAATCCTTCATGGAGAAGGTCTTTTCTTTTTTTCAAGCAACCGATGGAGCGCTTTTATTTAAGGTGAATCCATGGCGATTGCTTTCGCACGTGTCTCCATTCATAGCCGCTCGAAAGGCCATAGTGCCGTTGCTGCAATTAGTTATCGTGCAGGTCAGAGATTAGTGGATTCACGCACTGGTATTACTTATGATTTTTCAAATCGTCATGATGTTGTTTATTCCGAAATTCTCTTGCCCGAAGATTGTGATGAAGCCTTTCTCAATCGAGAATATTTATGGAATCAAGTCGAACTTGCAGAAAATCGTATTGATGCCCAAGTGTGTAAGGATGTAGTTTTGGCATTGCCCAAAGAATTGGATTTGGTTCAGCAAGTTGAGCTTGCCCAACGTTTTGCCCAAATTCATTTTGTTATAAATGGATTGCCTGCAGATATTTCCATTCATGACCATGAGGATGGTAACCCACATGCTCATATCCTCATACCAACCCGTCGTTTGGAGAAAGAAGGATTTTCCAAATATAAAGCACGTGATTTGAATCCTGCTTTTGCAAAAGGATTTATTGTGGAACAGGATTATTGGGGAGAACAATGGCGAGAGTTCCAAAATAATTTTTTTAAAGATCACCAGCTTGATATATGTGTTGATTTCAATCATCTGATTCCTGAGCGTCACCATGGAATAATAAAATCAACCGATAATCATTATTTACTTGAAGAAAATGAGTTGATTCAGGAACTCAGAAAAGATCTGGCTAAAAATCACCTAGAGGAACTGCTTAATCATATTTCATCACAACATAGCGTCTTTACACGTGTAGATATTGAGAAACTTCTATTTAAAACGTTGAAAAGTCCTCAAACACCTAACGAATATTTAAGTTTGGTTGAATGCGTTTTAAACCATCGGCATGTTATTAAACTCGGCCTTAATGACGAAGGAAAAGAAGCCTATACCACACGCCACCAATACATTCAGGAAGCACGTCTGCACAATGACGTTGAAAAGATGATGCAGCGTTATAATCATGTATTTAATCAAAAGACAGATAGCCTTTCTTCCCATTACAAATTAAGTGAAGAGCAGCATCAGGCCTTACATTACATTATCCAAAGTTCGGACATCAGCGTTGTCGTAGGTCGCCCTGGCACCGGGAAAAGTTATCTATTAAAGCCTGTGAAAGATTTCTATGAACATCACCAGCATCAGGTAATCGGTGCAGCTTTATCTGGAAAGGTTGCAAAGGCATTGCAAAAAGAAACCGGTATTACCTCGTCCACTATGGCTTCTTTATCTTATCGGCTTATCAATAAACATCTGCAATTAACAGACAAGCACGTCATCGTTGTTGATGAGGCCGGCATGGTTGATTTTGACAACATGGCTTTAGTAATGAAAGAAGCACGAAAAGCAAGAAGTAAAGTCATTTTAGTGGGTGACCCAGACCAGTTAAAACCCATCCATAAAGGTGAAATATTTCGAGGCATTGCTGCTCATACAGGATATATAGAGTTGGAAAACATCAAACGGCAAAATGACTTGGAAGACCGCAAGGCAAGCCTTAATTTGGCTAAAGGAAAGATTGATGAAGCATTGACTCATTACCATAAAAAAGGTGCGATAGATTTTTCTAATACACCTGAGGAAGCTTCCAATAAATTAATTGAGGAATGGCAACAGGATATCAGTAAAAAAACTCTAAAAGACTCGATTATGCTTGCTTTTTCCAGAGCTGCTGTTGCTGATTTAAATGATAAAGCGCATCAGGCATTACTGGATAAAAATGTTTTGGGGAAAGAAGAAATTGTGCGCCAGGGTTATGAGCGAACTCTCTTTATTTCAACAGGAGAGCGTTTACTGTTCCGTCAAAATGATAAAATACTTGGAGTGAGAAATGGAGATTTAGGAACAGTTCAGGCTGTAGATAAAAATAACTTACACGTCAAATTGGATAGTGGTGAAAAAATAAATATCCCAAAAACATATAAAGCCATTGATTATGCTTATGCGCTCACGGTTCATAAATCCCAAGGCATGACAGCGAAACATGTTCGTGTTTTTATAGACAGTAAATTCTGGGATCGAAATTTAAGCTTTGTTGCTATGACACGTCACAAACAAAGCTTAAAACTCTATACGGATACCCAAAAACACCCAAGTTTGAACGATTTAAAACAAACACTTTCCAGAAAAATAACGAAGGATAATGTCATCGACTGGCCACTAGATTTTGCAACTCGCTGTGGATTTGACCCTGACAAATTAATCGGGAAAGTAGTGAATCATCTTGCAGATATAGCTCACGATATTAAAGATAAATACACCTTTGTAATAAACTATGAAGCCAATCAAAAACAGAAATTTAAAAATAATACGTACGACACTTTAGATAAGACCATGCCTGCAAAAGAAATTTCTAGAAATCTATCTTTCTATGAGCAATTTAAGAAAGAATATCCGATCTTGGTTCAGTATGAACAAGCTATTGATAAACGTAAGAAGTCCAACGGCTATTGGGCTGAAAAAGCCGACAAAAAAATTCTCAAAATGGCCAACCAAATAATCGGTAATAAAATCTTATTTGAGAAAATCAAAAATCATTTTCCACATTTATCTAATGATATACTTCACGTCATGACTACCCGAGGTAAGTATTACGTTAAAGAATATTAATACTACGTAAATAAATTAACATTCTAAATTAAGGTAGATCCATCCTAAATTGTAAGGGCTCAGCAAAATTATTCTTCATTAAGTAATTCTCTAGCTCTTTCTGTGATTCTTGTATGTTGAACCTAGTATGGTTATAAAGATAATATAGATGTGCCATTTCAATTTTAAAAAAACGACCATCTCTTAAATTAATTCGACACCATAAAGAATCGGTAGGTCTGTTATCCTTCCAAAAATCTTTTTTAGATTCAAATTGTTGTTCAAATGGTTTACAAATTTGATTAATAAAATCTTCAAAAATACTTATCTCTCTATGTTCGGATTCTATCATTATTTACCCCATATAATTATTTTATTATCATGGTTATTATAGTGGAATATATATGCCTTAATTATATAACTACCTTAAGAAAAGTCTTTTAGAGTTTTATTACTTATCTATGGCCATGCTAGGATCTCATTAAAACTCTTCGCAGGGTAATTCTTTATACCAAACAAACTGCCCAGCCTTAACAGGAGCAAACCCAGTCCGCATAATCAAAGTATTCTCCGCAGGCAATCGCATCACCTCATCCGGTCTGAGCAATGGCACAGCCTGATAACTGTAACTCGTCGATACACTATATCCATGCTTTTGATTACTACTTGATCCTGCATTGACTTTAATCGTGCGTGTACCCATAAGCTTGCTAATGTACTCTGCATCGTGAATATCCTCAGCTGCAAAAGCAATTTTGGTTTTAATGTTAGTAAACGCTTTGGCTTCATCCTGGGTGTATTGTTCATAGGTTTGGGCGATGTATTGCAGCATGAGGACACAACGCACTCTATACTCACGTAAAAGCTTTAGGGATCGTCTAAGCCGTTCGATACGGCCGAGGGATGAAAACTCATCAATGAGACACAACAAAGGATAGGGCTCTTCTTTAACATCAGGTACTTTCCGAATCATAGCGGAGATTAATTGTTGCCAGAACAACGTGAATAAAGGTGCGAGCCGCTCCATATCGTCATCACTAAATCCGATGTAAATCGTTATTTTTTCGCGCCTTAGATTGCGTAAATCAAAATCAGAATCTGAGGTCGCAGCATCAATGCTTGGGTCTTCGAACAATTCAAAATAACCAGTAAGTGTTTCTAGAATGGAGCTTCTTGTTTTTTCATGGTTGTTTAAATAGGAATAAGCATTGCGATAACATTCTGGATCAAGATGGGCTGTTTCTTCTAAAGTTGTCGCCAACCAATCATCAAAATTTTGTTGCTTTATTAACCGGCTGATTTCACCCAATGTAGTCGGGCGTTCTGGTGTGTCTAAAAGATAGAGCAGCACCGCTTTAAACAGTTTACGTGAGGCCAGCTGCCAAATAGGGTCTGATGTTTTACTGTTAGGAATTAGAATATGTGCGATTCGCTGAATATCTGTGATACGCTGTTTTTTATCTCTAGATATCATAGCAAGGGGATTATATCGGTGTGTATTTCCATGTTCATCAGTGGGTGCCCAGCAAAAACATTCATGCCCCAAGACTTGCTCCCGATAGTGCGCTGTAGTTTGATACATAGTGAGTTTCACATCATTGCATACCACTGAATAGGGATATTTCAAAAGGTTAGGAATACCAATACTTCGAGTCTTACCACTTCCGGTAGGAGCAAATACCAAAACATGTTCAAAACCATTAGACCAAAGCGGTACACCGTATTTTTTACCAATTAGAATGGCACCTTCTTCTTGTTTTAGAAACCCTGCCCTATAGGTTTCCAATGCTGTAGCAAAATGTGCATTACCTAAGACTTTATTATCTTGCTTGAAACGGTCTTTATATGTAATTAGGAGAAGTGTGAAAGGAATTAAAAAACCACCGATAAGAGAAACTATTAATGTTTGAAACAGCTCTTCTTCCTCTTGGCTCGACTGAAAGAAGGCCAGCAAGTCATCCAGGGAATTAATAGACTCATCTAGCCAAACACTAAAAATTAGTACGGAAAAAAATAAACTCACAAGACCAAAACCAATAAACCCAATTGCGTAGCCGGACAGGATACGAGATATGCCACCTTTACATAAACCGAAACTAATTAGAAGAGTCATTCCCAAAAGGATTAAAACAGGCAAAATATTCATAATATCTTATTCACTCATTCGGTTTGGGGTGTTTATAATACATATAGATAACGCGTCTTCCAGTTTCAGTGCGTTGTAACTGCACAACAATGTCAATTACCTCATGAAGCTCTCGCAGTATGTCTTCGTCGCGCATAGAAGGCACGTTGTTTAATTTATACAGCTGGGTCATGCGCATAAAGGCGACTCTGGGATTGCTGGCATGAATACTGGTAATGGACCCTGCGTGCCCTGTGGCACATGCACTTACAAAATCAAGGAGCTCCCTTCCTCTGATTTCACCCATGATAATACGGTCGGGTCTTAGTCGTAAGGAGGCTTGCACTAAATCTTGCATGCTAAGCAGGCAAGACACTTTCTCTTGCTTTTTAGTGGCTAATAAATTGACTTGGTTGGCATGAGGAATATTGAGTTCATAGGTATCTTCAAGGGTAATTAACCGCTCATGCGCTGGAATGTGCTGGCAGCAGGCATTTAAAAAAGTAGTTTTACCCGATGAGGTTTCACCTGAAATGACTATATTTTTCTTACTCATTACTGCTTGAGCAATAAATTCACCCCATCTTTTTTCCTGATACAGCTGTAACAAAAGCCGATCTTCCTTGCTTAGCCAATGTTCTTGTGTCTCATTTAAATCAAACCCTTTCGTCATTTCATAAAAATCGGAATGCTGGTAGTTCTCAAGTGTCAGTGCAGCAATTGAAGTCCGCCTAATCGACAGTGTATGGTTTTTAGCAGCCGGAGGAATAACCAATTGCACCCGTGAGCCATCAAAGAGATTTCCAGATAAAATCGGCGTTGACTCATGAAGTACTTGTCCGTTCTCATTGGCAATAAGCGTAAAAAGTCGTTTGAGGTGAATGGTGGTTAACAAAGGCAATTCAAACCGTTGCATCACCCCTTCTTTTTCGATAAAGAGTTCTTGCGGCTTATTGATTAGAATCTCAGATACAGTCTTATCATTAAGCCAAGGAGCCAAAGGGGTTAACAACCCCTCTGAGCCTGGAGCATAAAATGAAGTCGCTGCTATTTCCATGATGAAGCAACCCGCCGATACTGTGGTGATGGAGGCAGCTTTGAAGAACCTACACTATGGAAATCCAAATCATGGGCGACAAATACATTAATCAGTGCTCCCTGGTTAATTTGCAAGGTGGGCTTAATGTTTAAATCATTTTGCAAGGTTTGTCCTGATGCTTGCTGAAAGCTGGATGCAATTGCCATCCGGTATTGTGCTTTCGAGTTGTACTCATCCTGGCCATTTACCCCATTGTTTGCAGCATAGGCACCTAAAATAGACAAAAGTGCACTGGTACCAAAACGCTCAAAGAAGTGACGGTTAATGTAATCGGCACCTTGACCAGAACGTCCGATACTGTCCGTACCTGGACTATTTAAAGTAACAATCACCCCATTAGCTAACTGTACGCGATTCCATACGACCAGAATACGACTTTGACCTTCGGTAATTGTCGAATTAAATTGCCCGACCAAAGTAGAACCTCTCGGAATCAGAACATTTTCGCCTTCAAGTGAATAGATATCTCGAGTCGTAATAGCACGCGCCATTCCGGGAAGTTCTGAGTGAATTGCAGTCTCTAGTGTTGCAGGAATCATCTCACCTGCGGGGACTGTTAATTCAGGATGCGGCAGGCGTTTGGCAGTAACCGATGTAATGTCATTTTGTTGATTTATGAATTGGGCATTTGGGTTGTTACCATTTAAGATAGTTCCTTGTGCGTTTTCACCCATTCCAGATTCACTTAGCGTGAGTGATTCATTAAAAAAAGTCGTTGGTGCATTCATGCGTGCCAGGGTCTCTTTATTCAATTTGACGCTATGGCGCAGTATGGGTGGTTTTTCTGGCTTTTGAATAGGGTGTGGCTCATTCATTACTGAGGCTTTTTGTGCTTCAGTTTTCATCTGTTCAATTAACGCAAGATTTTGTGAGCGCGTCATATCGTGCTGAACATTCTTCTCCTCCTCTGCCTTTTCAAGTGTTGCTTTTGCATGGGGCATGAAGGCAAAGGAAAGTAACAACACAACAATCATCAATCCTACAATTAAGGGTTTTACGCCAGTAAAAAAACCACCTTTTTTAGGTGATGTAACCTGTGACAATGCAGAAATATCCGTTTCTTTATTATTGTTTTTCTGATTATAAGTACTCATTGCTTACCTCCGGCCTTGTTTCAGGCGTGTGATTTCATTGCTGTTAAATACCGAAGCCACTAATCCCCCGTGACGTAGAGTAAATTGAGGCGCAATACGTTGAATTACCAACACGTTGCCTTGGCGGCGCGTATTGACTATGGATTCCTTTCCCTGGTGATCGTCCACAGCAAAAATCGCAGGAACAGGCTGGTTCTTTTGTAATTCCACATAGGTAAAGGTACCATCATCGTAGACATGAACTGGCATAATTTGAGCATTACCACTGAAACGGTAATTCCAATTTAAGGTTTTAGGATTTTTTGGCTTCGTAGCGTTTAATGCAGCTTTCTTTTGTTTGGCCTGAGTGGCTTTTCGCTCCTCCTCAGGATAAATAAATTTAATGGCATAAACAGGAGTTGATTTACTTTTTAATTCTTTATTACTTATCACATGAAAGTAATAAGTGTGTTTATTGGTTACTACGGTCATGTTGGTATTTGAGCTTAACATGGTAGGTTTGATAAACATCATATTAGGTAGGTTGTTATGCTGAGTCACCATCCAGGAAGAAGTATCACCACCTTCCACATCAAGAATTGTTTCATGGCGGCCAAAAACAATTTGAGTCGAGGTAAACGTAGATGCATTTACACGTACCACGTTATTGTCTTCAAAGACGACATGATTCACCCGCATATCTTGAGAATAAGATTTGGGTACTTGTACGCTGTAACTGCTACTCCATGGAATTAAAATCATCAATAGGAATGGGATTGCTTTAGTCATGATTTACCTCTCACTGTTGCGAAGCTGTTTGCTGTAACGGGTCACTTGAAAACCATCCCAGTTTTTCCAGCGTATGTCAGGGTTGCTGGAAGGTTCCATGTAGCGCCATGAAATCAGCGCATTGTAGTGCTGCTCAGTTTGTCCTCCCGTCGCTTTGTCTGTATCAGTTAGCGTAAATACCACCTCAGCCAAATTCTGATGATTCTTTGGGAAATCCTTTTCATTAAAGATGAGATTATCCAAAAAATTAATGCTATAAATATGAAGGCTACGAGACCCCTTTGCCCCTAGAACATGGATTGGTGCGTCTTTAGACGATTTATCCTGTTCGCGCAGGTATTCGCTGGTGACAGTACTGCTGGAGAGAAGGCTTACTAAATCAAATTGAGTTCGATAAGAGCTCACATCAAAGCTTTCTCGATTCGTGATGTAGCGCACAATATCACTTTCCACCTGTGCTTTATTCATGGGGGCATTGTTTTGGTGCAACGGTTCAACTGTAGTAATACCATTGTCGTAATGATGCACCATGACTGGAATCAGTGTTTGCAAATTAGCGAGCACGGTTACTGCAATCACAGCACAGATATTTAAACCCATAGCAAATAGAAAGGCGATTTGATAACGGTTGCGCGAGACTTCGACACGGGCAAAATTATCATCTGCCCAACGGCGTGCCTCTTTAAAATAGGTATTGTTTGAACTCATGAACGACCTCTTGGATGGTTGTTAAATGAAGGAGGAATTGTTTGGTCTTGTGTTGGGGATTGGCCACGAAACGCGCGTAAATTTTCAAAAGTGCTTGCAGGCAAAACGGTTTTTGCCATATCAAAAGTTTTACGCCCCATAGTTTGCCCGGTACGACTTGCACCTATTGCCCCACCGAGAAATCCACCCACCATCGCAGAACCATTGCTGGTGGAGCAGGTACCACCAATACTTTTGGCAATGCCCGTAACTTCCAAAATAGCCATCACACAAAGACAAGCAACAATAAATATAGGCATCCAATCCACTGCACTAATGGTCGTTGCATGGTTTTGATAATGGCCACCAATTGCCCAGTGAATTAAGTGCATACAAAGACCTACTACAGAGGAAACTAAAATCAGTACCAATGAAAAACCCACTACAGTGCCAAGCCAGCGGTCAAAAAACGACCGGGTTCGCTCAAAAAGCGTGAAACATAAAAACAAAGGTGCCGTACACAGACAAATAGAGAGCATGAGCTTTGCGATAATGAATTCAAACAGCGCAAGACCCACCACAGCAAGTCCCGAAAGATAAATCATAATCGCAGTGAAGATGGGAGCATAGTGATTAAAGGATGCTTTAGCCCAAGTCCATGAGCCGACGCGAATGACTTCTATTAAGACCGATTGCAGCCCACCATTAACCCCACTGCCTGTAATTACCGGCACATCAAAGGGTGTAGCTTGCATTAATACCCCGCCAAGTTCACTGGCGCCATTGATAAAGAGCTTCACCAAATAATCGGAAAAAAAGCCCCAGTTCATCGCAAACATGTAAACAATTCCCATGCGAATGGCACCTTTGGTAAACTCCTGAATTGGTGTCTTAATCAATCCTTTAACCATCCCATAACCTGTAAGCACAATATAGAGCACACAAAGTAACGCCAGGGGTTTGGCCAATACATTGGATAAGGTGTTGTAGCCGTTAAAAATAAATGATTTGGTCAAGATATCAATTTGACTCATAAGCTTTAACACCACCGTGGAGTATGTTGGTATATCCATTGTCTTCTCGCTTTAAATGGTGTTAAAAAAAGTATCCTGATATTCCAGGGCAATTTCGGCAAATACACGTGCGTCAGTTAATTGTGATAACGTCAATCTTGAAAACTCTTTATGTAAATGTGCAAAATCCAACATGTGTTCAAATAATTTTTGGCAGTTAAGCTCTATATCCTCTCCGGACATACAACTTAAATAATAACCACCACCAGGCTCAGAAAAGAGTCCCATAACCTGCTCTGCACTTCGCGACGCTTGCATTAAAAAGTTAATTTGTTGTTTTTTAGTGAGCGCTTTTAAAGGATTGTCATGGCATCCACCAAGCAGACTCATACTCATGAGAAGCATCGTTGTAATAATAAATCGTTTCATAATTCATCCTTATTCAAATGATGCATCATCGTTAATTAAAACTTGCGGGCAAAGCCGCCCATAATCAGGGCATGGGGTATTCAAATCAGGTAGCCTGTTGCAGGCGCACAAATGAAGTACAAGACATATTCCAGCTAAAAAACGCATGAGTTCTCCTTTTTTAATCAGGTAACATGTTAAAACGGACGGATTCACTGTCGAGTGCAATCTCATTGGCTCCCTGAGCTGCAATTTGCTGGCTGATTAAAGTGTTCAGTCTTAAATTTTCTACTTGGATGTAGGCAAGCTCAGCTAAAATTCTGGAATTCAAATCCATTGCCGATTTTGTGTTTGGGGCTTTATCAATGGTCATGGACAAATTATGGATTGCTTTTAAATGGACATTTACCTCATTAAATGCATAGGTGGCCTGCACACTTACAGCACGATTGACAGCTTTATTTTGTTTATACGTGTTTAGCCGCTCTTGAGTTGCTCCTTTGAGATAACTTGCCTCATCCAAAGTGATGTGATTTTGTTGATAGGCTTTCACAAGCTCCTGGTAACGCGCGGGATTCCCACCGGAGATATTCTGCAAGGCATCATCCCAGGTATTAGGCGACCATTGCCTGTTATTTAAATCCGACAGGCTATTTGTCAAGTTGCCATATCCGTAACTGCCGCTGTTATAGTTCTTAATGCTTTCAATACCATTAAGTTGTGATTGGGCATTGTTATAAGTTTTGGAAAGCAACTGGTACTGGGAGCGCAATTGCTCCAATTGCTCTACGGCTTTGAGTAATAGTGCTACATCAACGCCACCAATAATACCGGCATGAACTGGCGATGTGATTACCATAGTCAGGAATACTAGAGATAGAAATCGAGTGCTCATCCCTTGCTCCTTTCTAAAAAAACAGGCAGCCAAATATCTGGATTGTCGCCGACTTCAGTAATAATGTTATCCAGCAAACGAACACTTGCTAGATAGCCCGAAAAGACCCGAATTTCATCGGCAAGTGCGCTTAAATCGAGTGTGCACAACATCGACTCTTGTCCTTGTTTCACCAAAAACTGTCGTGATTCAGCAGTCAAGTGTTTAATATGCGCAAGCTCTGCTCGTGAGAGATTGAGCTTGTCGAGATAAATCGACTCAGAGGCTGTAGGATTGGGAAAATAAATGGTAGTGGCTACATTAGTCAGAATGTCGCTGGCAATGTCTGAATAAACTACGGATTCAGGAGCCTGGGTCATAAAGATAAAATGGCCGTTTTTCTTGCGAATGGTGGCCAGCCAGCTTTTCAAATTCTTCTTCCAGAATCTTGAGCCCAAAACCTGCCATGCTTCATCAATAATAAAAGAAGTCAATCGACCATCCAGACATAAGCGCATGCGATGAAGAAGATACATATAAACGGGAGTAGAAACCGTACTAGACATCTCATCCATTAAATAAGTAATGTCAAAGCCTACCTTGTCAAAATCAAAACAAAGCGATTCTTTTTCATTATCAAAAAGCCAAGCGTATTCCCCATCGTTTGTGACACCATGACCTTTAAGCCATCGGCGAAGTTCAAACCAACGAGGGAAATCATAGGGCAGGCATTTACTTAAGTTGGTTAGCGTTCGATGATGTGGTTCCAAATGCTCGAAAACATAATTCACGCTCTCATTAAGCACTTCGGTAAGCGAGCCAGATAACTCCTCTTCCTCATTCTTTTTTACCAGATGTCCCAACCAATCCTTAACGAAGCTGCGGTTTTTTGGTGTATCAGGCAATTGCAGTGGATTCATCCCTGTGGTTTGCGCATACTCTGGAGAAATCACTGAGTAGATGCTGTTGCCACAACTTAAAACATAAATTTTCGAAGCCTCATCCCGGTCTAAGAAAAAACTGCGGTTGTTGTAACGTCCCATCTGTGCATCCAGAAATGCTACTAATGTGTTTTTACCCGCATTGGTAGCACCATAAATGGCAGTATGGCCTTTAGCTGGGTTGGTTTTGGAAGAGCGGCTGTGGTAGTTGAAATACACTGGGGTTCTTGAAGGGGTTTCAAGTAAGGTAACTGCAGCCCCTAAATGATTACCGTCTCTAAATCCGGTTTCATAATTATGGAGCGAACAGAAATCCACAAAATTATGCGAGGTTATGAGTGCTGAACGGGTTATAAAATGATGATTGGTTGGGAGTTGTGCCCAAAACGCCAGCTCCTGACCTATGGTTTCGCGAATAAGCACCATCCCGGAGGCCGCATAAATCTTAACAGCTTCCCGTATAGCATCCTCTAATTCTTCTTTGCTTGCGGCCACAAGCATTAATGTATTGTGATGGTATCCTAGTCGTATGGTTTGCGAAGAAAGTCCATCTTCTAAAACGCTCAAATGGTTAATTTGACTCAAGCTCGCATCATGGGCATTAATCAGTTTTTCCCTTTTTTTATTCACCGTGTCCAGTGCCACTTCCCGTGGAATTGGCGCAAAGGAATGGGTGAGAATAAATTCACAATCAAGTTCTAAAAGACTATCCAGCACAACACTTGCCGTGTATTGGCCATATTGCTTCACTGAAAGAATGGCTGCAAAACACACATCATTCGATGCCGCACCTTGGAACTGGATGGATTGCCCAAAATAAAGTTGTTTATTGCAGAGGTATTGCCCCAAATGCCCATCTGGGTAGAGACTTTCAGTTCCCCATACCTCAGGAATGCTCTTGGCAATGGGTGAGTAACTGCAAGGCCGTTGAAACGGCAGGCTATCCCCGCCATTAGGAATCAAGGATAAAAAAGCCAATAATTCGCTGTAACCCAGAGCCTGGTCATTATCCCCTAATAAACAAGGTTTGAATGGAGAAAGTGAGGTTTTTAACTGCTGCATTTTTGCTTTCAATGCAGTTAAATTCTCTTCACGAAGCAAAACTTTGCCTTTAGGACTTTGTGAGGCTTTCAATCGCTCCATAAAGGATAGTGATCGCGCTGCTTTGCTTGAAGTATCCCCTTTTAATACAGTAGTTAAATAAATGCTATTATGATAGAGGTTTTTGCCAGCAAAGCGGGCATGGTATTTGTCATTCACATGGCGCGCAAAGTTTGATTTAAACGCACCTTGTAACTCAATATTTTCTTTTTTCCTATGGATGGTGACGTATTGGATAAAACGCTCATCAAGATGAAGCATGGCCTGATGTAATTGACTGTTCAATTGATTCAAAGTCTCAGGTGCTTGCGTAATAAACGGAATGCCTTGAACTTTTAGGACAGCTCCCTGAAAACTTGACTTGGATTCAAAAACGAAAGGTGTATTTAAGTGGGTAATAGGATAAATGCTTGAAACTGGCGTTTCATCACGGGCCACTTTGGTCTTTTTAAACAGGTTCATAAGTGCGAACTCCTCAAAATTTTTGGTTCGGCATAGGTGGACAAAACGCCCATCGCTTATACATCACAGTGAAATAACGCGTGTCGTTACGGCACACCAACCAGCCATAGGTATGTAAAGGCAAGAACACCAATCCATAGAGCAGATTTCCCATCGCAATAAAAACACACACCGATATCATGAGGTTGATACTGTGGTATTCAAAAGTCACACCTCCAGTCATGGCACATCGTGTCAGCGCGCCATAGACTGGATGATGATTTAGCGTTGCCTCATTGATGTGACTCATGATCCTACCCCACAAGAAGACTGTATAAAGAGGAACCGCCAAAGATAACGCCAAGACCTACGAGGATCATGACAAAGCGTTCTTTGGGGAGTTTTTGTTGCGCAATACACAAATACCCGGTACCCACAATGGCGATAAGCCCTACTGCTTTAGCAACTGGCCCTTGTAAAAAGCGCACGGTGTTGTTGAGAATGCTCTCAATGCTGGCCGCAAACGTTGGTGTTGGAGCAAGAGTTAGTGTCAGGAGAACACGATGATTGATATTTTGTTTCAGTTGATTCAATAACTTTTTCATAAATTCTCCTGATTTATTTGCCTTCATCATTAGCCGTTTGTTGATTTAGGGAAGCACGCTTGCGATGGAAAATTTCTTCGCGATCAATATCCGTGTTGGGCGGGGCGATAAAGCCGATCCGCGCATATTGCCCCTTCACATCCAGAAGCTTGACTTGAATCGTGCCATTATTGATGAGTACCTGTTCGCCAACTCTTCTGCTTAATATCAACATGGTGTGTTCTCCTATGGTTTGATGTTTAAAATCTGTTTCATTTTCTTAAGTTGCGCATATGCCAATTCAAGATTGCGGGGTTTGTTACAACGCTTAGGTGGAATAAAAGCTAATCGTTTTTTTGCCGCCCTGCATAAATCGATAAATTGTGGCAAAGTAGGAGGTAGCTCTTTGGCTGCTAGACTTGCTATAGTTGCCTGTTCAATGACCTTATCCTCAAATTCTCCTAAAGCCTTAGCCCATTCCCGTTTTGCAAATTCAAGAAAATCCTCCTGCTTGAACTGGCTTCGCCATACAGAACCGTAATAGGCTGCAAACTTGAGAAATAAGCCGTCTATACTCTTGCGATTAGTGGGAATACTTTGGGAAGAAGATAATGTTGCTCTCTGATTCATACTCATCGATGTATCCTGATTTGCACGACTCCCAGAGGGCATCTGTTGTTTTAGATTGGGAATAATTTGTTTTATGTGGTGCATGTTTTGATTCCTTTGCAGTTGGAGTAATGAGTTCATCTTTCCAGCAATGCTGGGCAAGCCAGTTCGCAGGATATTTCCAAGGGGCAACCCACTCACCTTGACTTTTGAGTAGATTGATGAAGTTAATTTGTGCCTGTAGGGCGGTGAGCATTTCTTCGATTAACGCATCAGATGGGGATAGCGTTTGGAACACTTCCCAGGCTTTTTGTTGGGCTTTCTTAAGGGGATACAATTCCCAGAATGATTCGAAGCGTTTTTTTAAATAAATAAAATAATAATTATTATTACTTTGAGGTATGGCGGCTTTTGGGGATTCTGCTATGTCGGCTTTTAGTGGCTCACTCCCCGATAACCCAGCATTTACAAAGTTTTTCTCATGCAAATTTCTGTCGGCTTTCTGTGGCGGGTTTATGGCGGCTTTATTTTGGACAGAATAATGCCTTGTTGCTAATTCACATTTTAAAATAAGTTGCATTCCTTCGGATTGTATTGCAATGATCCCGACACGAACCAAACCGGATATTGCACGTCGTATTTGATCACGCGACCAACTCTGACTTTTAATACCTTGGTGCGGCTCAATGTACAATTGTTCTGCAATCGATTGATAACTAATTCTTCGCTTTTCTCCAACGACCCCCGTTTTTCCATCCATATAGGGTCTTATTCCTCTTAAATAGGCAAGTTGCTGGATATGAGGCAATCCACTGAGAACTTCCAGCTCTTGGTGATTGATTAAAAAATCCATGACTATATTTTGACTCCATAGGGTTATTTAGTTGAAAACATGATCCGTGTTACACTGGAAAACACAGCGAAGTATTCGTTAGAAAGTTACCAAATAAAACGTAATGTTTTATCGAATTCTTCATAATGTTTAATAATATAAAACACTTTGTTTTATGTAAAGTGTTTTATTAACTTATTCTGATAATCATGAGCATAAAAGAAAGAATTGGTGAACGAATTACTCAATCCCGTAGAGCGCTGGGCATTACAATCAAGGAATTAGCTGAAAAAACAGGTGAGCTAAGCGCAGCTAGAATAAGTAATTGGGAACAAGGAACCAGAAGCCCTGGCCCTATGGAGGCAAAACTTTTAGCAAAGGCGTTAAATGTATCAGCATCCTTTC
Source organism: Legionella bozemanae (assembly GCF_001648595.1). GTDB lineage: Bacteria > Pseudomonadota > Gammaproteobacteria > Legionellales > Legionellaceae > Legionella > Legionella bozemanae. The sequence continues at coordinate 144,194 of NZ_LBAW01000003.1, forward strand.
TCTTATGTCTTACAGATAATCCGGGCGGGGAAATATCAAAAAGCAGTAATGCAATTCAATTTATGCCAATCCTCCCATTACAGGAAGCCCCAAAAGCAAATGAATATTTTCATGGTGTGAATATTATCGAGGATTCAAAAACCAAATTAATTGTTGATTCTATAAAAGGAAAAAAACCCAGCGAACGTTCTTTTGCGGTAGAAATTGAAGATAACAGTATGCAGCCACCTTTTTATAAAGGGGATCTTATTATTATTGATACAGAGGCCTCACCTAATCCAGGTGATTATGTTGTAGTTTACATACCCCAAAAAAATCAAACATACCTACGCAAATATAGTGAGGCTAAATCAAAAGATTATTTGTATCAGTTAATCGCTTATAATGAGTTATGGGCAACTATCGAGGTAACTAGCAAAAACGATGCTACCATTATAGGTACTGTAATTGAACATCGTAGATATTTGTAATTTTTCAACTCGAATACTAATAGATAGAAAGATTACTAGCTAGAATTAAATAAAAACCTCATATTTATATATCCACTATCTTTCGATAATTTCTTAATTCTTTCATAAAAAGAATGGTTACTCATCCTTTACTTATCTCAACACTCAATAAATATTTTTTGAAAATATGCCTTTATATGATTGTCTTGATTAAATTTCTTTAATAAAAATAATAACTTGACAATCAAATTTAGGTTAAATACATTGGCCTCGAAGTATAAGGAGGTTCTTGTGAAAAAAATAATACTCTTATCAGCAATACTAGGAATTGCTTCCCTTAATTCTTATGCGGGACTGGTGGCTACCACCGTTCATAGCCGAGCTAATTGTTATAATAATGAATCCATAACCTGGTGGTTGAACCATTCTTATGACTGGCGTGTCGTAAGTGTACATTTCGATATTTACAATACTGCCCACCATATTGATACTGGCTACGCATATACTTGGCGACAAGCCGCAGTACACTGGGGAGAAGCACCTCTAGGAGATCATCGATGGACTGTTTCTGGCTATCATTATTTAATTGATTATGGTAACGGAAAAATCCCTTTCGATTCAACGCATGTTGGCGATTGTAGTATTTATAATGGCTGGTGGGATTATTAATACGTTAAAAAAATTGTAAGGAATAAAAATGAAAATAAAATTATTAATAGCAAGTATATCAGCCCTCCTTACTTTCAATGTAATGGCAGAGACCTCCAACCCATCCAAAGAAGAAATGGATAAAAAAGCCAGAGAATATTTAGCCAAATCTGGTATTAATATTCCAGAAACAACAGATATAAGTATTGTTTCCGCTACCAAGTATATCAATGCCCCAACCGCCGCAAATGATAAAAATGACGCCTATATAGCGAAAAAAATGCAAGAATTTTTATCAATGAATCAAGAGCAACAAAAAAATGGTTATGTGCAAGTTGCTGAACCGCGAGCAAAAGAGTTAATGGAGTTAAAATACATTGCTCCAACTCAGATAAAAAAATATAAAGATACTTTTTCTCCAATTAGTACTCATATAAGAATGTCAATTGATGAAATAAAACTAGCTTATACCTTCTTAGGTGTCCCAGAAACAGATAGGAACCTAACGATAGGAGTAGCCCCTTTTGGCGCTTATAAACAAGTAAAAAATGGAGATAAAGGAGATGGCTGGGATGGAGCTGTCCAATTTTTTGAAAAAGATGGCATAGGCAGTTGTGCTTATTATGAGCATAACAGAATACTCGCCCAGAGTGGCGTTGAACTGATAAAAGAGTTAGTAACTTATGATGTTGATAATAAACCTACGATTGTATTAGTCAAAGGAACAGAACAAACAGGCTTTGTATATAAATTAAAATGGTATGATCAAACCTTTAGTAGAGAGTTGGAGTGCGCAAACACAAAGTTTAGCTCACAAATACGCTCGGAAGTTATAAACTTAGCTAATCGGATAGAGAATTACCAGCATCAGTAAACTTATTTAAAAGGCTTGGATTACAAATCTAAGCCTAATCAAATTTAAACCCTATGATTTATTTAGGTGCATTAAAATATTAACGTCTATTCCCCAAAAAATAGTAAGAATAATTCTGCTAGGGTTATCCCTTTTTCCTTGTCTAAATAATATCTTCCTTCCAATACAGCGAGTAGAAACGTTGTCGAAATTTGAAGTGATGCACCGAGCTCCTTTAAATCAAGATGGCTGTATTTTAGCAATATCTCAATAAGATATTTTTGTTTCTTTCTATTACACGTAAAATTAAAATTTACAATTCCCTCTTCTTCTTTACAAGCAACACTCATTTATAAATCCCTGAGATAAAAATCACACAAGTCTATGTATTGACATGCGTATTGAAACACGGAAAATACTCGAACGTAAACTTCTAAATTTCATGCTGATTTATAGAGGTTATTTTCAATTTTGAAAGAAATTTGGGCTTAATATGGACTTTAACCAATCAATTATAAAAGTAACCTGGCAAGAAATAAGAGACTCTCTCTATGAAGTCGAACCTAGATTTACTGAAATCGTAGACGAATTAAATCCGGATAAAGATTGCTGCCTCTATGTATTGAGCTTTCCTTATGGTGCAATGATTGGCGATGATATAAGTCAATTCATTCCTTATGATAATGGAGATGGGTTTTATCGCTTATCCTCTGAAAACGCTCCTGCCGATATAATAAAAGATCTGGGTTATGGTAAGGATAGCGCACCGTTAGGCATGGTATTAAGTAAGTCTATTGAGTTTTTCGTCGATTTACCCGATAAAGAATTAACTTTGCCTATACGCATTGCAGGACCTGGTGAATTTTATAATTTTTCCCGCATTCTCAGCATTAATAATAATAAAAAACCGTTTGCTCCCAATGGACTTTTAAAGGCTACAGCCGGGGCTCGAACTGTATTTTCCCTGCCTTATCTAACTTGCAATAACAGCTTCAATCGTCTTGAAGGAGCCATTGGAACTTTGAATAAATATCCTTCTTCGCAATATGATCATTTTGAATTATTTAAATTAATTACTAATAATCAAAATCTAACAACTAAATGGCGAATGAAGCTAATTTACTTTGCTCAAAAATGGATTGATAACATTTTAAATAATGAAAAATGGTTCAAGCTGCGTTCTTATATATATCAACTAGCATGGAAATCAAGCGATTATAAACGTAACCAATATTATTACGATATTTCCTATTCTATCATGCAGGAGAAATCTAATACGCGCTCTAATCCATATATTAATGATACTGCTCGACATTTACTCGATATCGCCATTGGTGCTTTCCCAGGATTAGCTCCACTAGTTAATGATGAGTTACTTCCATTGAAAACTATTCAACATGTATTAACTTACTCCTATGGATTAAAAAAATATATCCCGACAATCATTGGCCCTGAGTATTTTGATTATCTGATTAAAAAGCCTGTTTATTATTCCTTGCAATATCCTATCACCCGCTCTTTTTCTCCAAAAACAAAAAATTCAATTAGTATGCTCAACCACTTAGATGATTTGAAAAAAAGCATGGATAGATTTTTAATTATGATAAAAAGCAAAGACAGTATGTGGTATGGCACTATATTGCAAGAAGCAGTAAACACGACAAAATTTGAATATATACATGTCAATTCAAACAATAACCTAAAACCCAAAACTCCTGAAGAAGTGATACAAAATGATTATAGATTCCGAACTGTGGAAGAGAACTGCATTAAAAATAATATTTCTCCCTCAGTTGATGCAAATTTCTTTCGAGGTTGTGTTAGTTTATCAACAATATGAATTTAGTTTTCATTTAGCATATTCTGAAAAATGAACATTCTTTTTTACTCTATGGCTGGCAAAATAGCTTACTGTAAAAATTATTAGACCCGTCATACCACATAAAACCCACACAAGATTCATACCCCAATCGGACAGCATATTTGCACCAATAAAAGAACCGGCTAAGATTCCAAAGGCAAAAATAAACTTATGATTTCCCATAGCTCTACCCCTAGCAGCTTTTGGTGAATATTGAAAACAAATAAATTGACTCATTACAATAGCAATCATTTCTCCCAGGGTTCTAACAACACATAAAGATAGAACAAAATAATAATTATCAGAATAAATAACTAAATACATTCCAACTCCCAGGATCAAACCACCTAAAGCAAGGGCAACTAAATGATTCAGCACCATAATGCGTTGAGTTAAATAGGGCAACAACGTAATGATAATAAAAGTATTCAAGCCTAAAATAATGCTTATTTGAAAACTGGTAAAATGATTCTCCAAAAACACCTGATATCCAATGCGCTGTTGCGCAAAGATAATTCCCAACAAAAAAGTTACCGCTAAAGCTACAAAATAAATTCTTTTATTTGGAGTAGTTCTGTCATTAAGATTAGAATTTCTGATAATAACCGATTCACCTCTTTCGCAAAAATAAAACAATGAGATAATAACTAGCATTCCACCAATTAACGAAAATAATAAGATCGCATAATTACTTGATAAATAACTAACCAATATCCCACCCAATAAAAGGCCTATATTAGATGCAATAGATGTAAAGCTTATGACGTGGGCTCGAACAGACTCTGAGTCATTTGCATAGCTCGTAATAATATAATGATTAATTGCAACGAAAGCATATCCTGCCAAACCATACAAAAACACAGATGCTGCTAATACAACTGGTTTAGCAGAGTAGGCTATTAGTAAAAAACATATTCCCTGTAATAAAAGACTAAATCCCGAAAAGATTAATGGATTAAACTTGTCAGAATATTTTGCAGATAACCATGAACCAACAATATTTCCTGCAGATAAAGCAGTTACTTCATAACCTATGATCAGCCATTTCATACGAATATGGGCTAAATATATACCAATAAAAAATGCAATTCCTGCTGAAATAGCGCGGATGAAATATAGAAACAAAAATCGTTTACATCTTGAGTCTAATTGATTAAAAATTGCAAAATAATTCACGTAAAATCCTTTTTATAGTCTTATAGTCCTTGGGTTTCAATTCAAATTGAGCTCTCTAAGTGTTTTATCATCCACAGGAGCTCTCGATTTTGGCGGGATATACAATGTGGAAAGAGTCGAAAAATTACCGGTCGGTAAATTTTCTAATCTGATCTTTTCTATTCGGGGATTCATGCCTGGATAAATAGCTGCTTCATATATGAATAATTCCTGTTGCGGCGAATAATATTTCAAAAGTTTATTTAATAAAGCCTCCAAAGCCTTGGTAGATAGATAATTAGTTGCTTGTTTCAAATTTCCTAGCATCGCAACTTGCCATAACAAAACATGACTATAAGGATCGAGTATTCTTTCTTTCAAAAGAAATTCTGTAGCTTCAATAGAAATGCAGCCTTCATTGCCAGGATTTATTTCCAGATCGGCAAATAAACAATCTTCAGCAGAAACACCTGGTAAAATTAGTGTTTCATATCCTAATGTTTTAGCTTTTTTTAAAGCAGTTAATCCAGGAGAAGTAAAAACTGTGGGATGCCCATAGAGGATTACTGTCAGAAATTGATACTCTGATGCTTTCGACAAGATATGATTTGAAATTTCCGTATACGCGTCGCTACGTAAAGTATGATTAAAATAGTATGGCTCGAGCGATTCATGATTTGGATTAAGTTTTTTGATGTATTTTTCAAGCACTGGCTCATTAAGTAGGTACAGCACAAAATCTGCTTTTTCTATATAAGTTTGTGCTTCTTGAGTAAGATGTGCCAGAGTTTTAATCCCGGAACCTACTAAAACCAGCTTATTTCGCGAAAACATTACAGCTCTACTACCTCAACTGTATCTGCGAATTGCTTATTTTTAGATATAACTTCTCTCAACTTCAACTGATCATCTTGAGCAAATAAATTTTTTAACTCAGTGTCTAAATTATCAAGAGAATCAAAACGATTATCGGAAAACAGAGGGGTTTTTACTAATTGTACAAATTTTTCGAGAATATCCATACTTCATCCTGATAGCCAAATCATTTAGTGCTTCTTTTTAGCACAATACAAAAAAAGATTCACTACATTTTTTATAAATGCTCTTTTTCATAATATTACTTAATTTTGATGAATTTCAAATCAGTATTAATTTTCTTCAAAGAAAAGGCTTCCGCAAGTATATTTCTTGACTAATAACACGATATGTTTTATTTTTAACATCAAAATGTTTTATAAAAGACAATTATAGATTGCTAAATACATAAATAGGCCAGGGAGTTCGGAATGGTTAAATGGGTAAAACTAAAAAAATACTGCCAAGAAACTGGAGATACAGTAAACGCAGTGCATTGTAAACGAAAGAGAGGAATGTGGTTAGATGGACTCCATTGCAAGCTGGGACCAGATGGTAATTTATGGGTTAATTTAGTGGAGGTTGAAAAATGGGTGGAAAACGGCAATCGGGCAACACTCCAAAAACTACAAATGGGGTAGTAGTCCGAAAATGGCATTCAGGGAAAACAACTCTAAGAATTAGTTTTTATTATCGCGGTGTTCGCTGCTTTGAATCTATTAAAATTGAAGCTACTGCAGCAAATATAAAATATGCAGAACGCCTACGTGGCGAAATTCTAAATGCTATTGAACGCGGAACTTTTTCGTACTCTGATTATTTTCCTAACTCGAAGCGTGCCTATATCTTTGGGCATGTTAAATCCAAAATAACTATAGGAGAGTTGCTCCGAGAATTTTTAGAAGAAGCAAAGTCAACTAAAGAAGCAAGTACTTATCGCGGTTATAAACGTGTTTGTGATGGACACCTATTTCCAATGTTTGATAAAGTTGAAATACAGAATTTACAACCCTCCATTCTCAGAAAATGGATTAGGAGTCTTAATTGTACGACTAAAACGGTGGCGAACATTCTAATCCCTCTACGTGCAGTCATTGAGCAAGCACTGGTGGATCAATACATCAAAGAAAATCCTCTCAATAGTATTATTGTTGATAAGTTACTTAATAAAGAAACAAAAAAAAGTGATTATAAGCCTGATCCATTTAGTCTTGATGAAATTAAAGCTATATTAAATGAATCAAAGGGACAAGTACGTTTATTGCTTCAATTTGCGTTCTTCACAGGATTACGAGTATCCGAACTTATTGGATTGAGATGGGAGGACGTGGACTTGCAAAGCAAAATTATTCATATTGAAGAAACCATTGTTGCTAAAGAAACAAAAGGTCCCAAAACAGAGGCAGGTGTTCGAGATGTACTTTTATTACCTCCAGCATTAGAAGCTTTAGAACAACAAAAACAATACACTTTTGCGCAAAAGGGAAGAGTGTTTCATAACCCACAAACCAACAAAGCATGGGAAACGTCACAACAAATTCGCCGTACTCAGTGGATACCCATATTAAAACGAGCGGCAATTCGTTATCGCAATACATATCAAACTCGACATACTTATGCATCCATGATGCTTTCCCAAGGTGAAAACATTATGTGGGTATCTAAACAATTAGGGCATGTTGATGTTGAGATGGTAATTAAAACCTACGGCCGATGGATACCAGATAATTCATCACAATCAGGGTACCGTCCTATACACGATTGGGATCATCATTTAGACTAATTGTTGCACATAATTTTATATGTGCCTCTATATTTTCCAATTTATTCTTTAAGTTACATTTAAGACTTCAATTTGGTTAATTGAGTCAATAGCAGCTGATTCTATTTCTAGTTGCTCTTCATCGTCTTCAAGGTAATATTTCATTTTAAATTGAATACCAGCTTTTATCCTAATTTCAATTTCAACTGATGTAGAATAATAATGATCATTTTCCTCAAAAATACTAAAGTCCATCTCTTCAGCTATATAATCACCCTTATAAATATCAACTAAGCCCTCTACTTCAGTGACAAAATTGCAATCTATTACAAAAAGATCATCACCATAATAATGAAGTGTTTTAAAATCGAAGTTTATATCATCTTCATTTATTATCCCGCTAACGGAAGAAATATAAGCGATATTATCATCACTTGGTATTCTTAAGTCCTCTATGTTTGTTCCTTGCAGCATATCGATAATATCGTTTTCAATTAAATTAAAAATCTGATATTTCTCCTTCTTTAAAAAATCACTTACTTTAGAGGAATAGTTGATATTATATAGGTGAGCTTGTATAGGTTTGGATTCAATAAATTCTTTTAATGACCTATGAATAATTATTTGATTGCTTTGTTCTAAAATCTTGCTCAAATGAGAGTCATTAGAAATGAAATAGACCTTTCCCAAATGTTTTTTTGTAAAATTCAACAAAAAATAATATAGAAATGAATCAGGGAAATCTTCTTTACTTTTTAATATCTTGAAAGCTCTAGCTCCTTCAAAATAATCTTTTAAAGTATCCATGGGATCACAATCTATATGGTCATAAATTTTTGCTTTATACTTTGAAAGTCGACTTCTCAAGTCTTTATCAATTTTGTTTTTATAGTCAGGGGGTAATATTTCTTTAATGGTTTTCTTACTTTCTTCTGATATAAACCCAAATCTTTTAAGGTCATTTATGTGTTTATTGAAAAGTCCTTTAATTTCTTCATATTTGCTAATCTGGTAGCTAACAAACTCATTAAACACTATATAGGGAACATGCAATTTTACTTGTTCACTCTCCAATAATCTCTCCAATGCTTTGAAATCAGCTTTTTTAAATAAGACATCGCTTCGAAATATATTTGTATCTAAAATAAGATGAATTGGTTTTTCGTTCATTATTTAAAATATTTTGTAGCTGTATTTGAAATTATAAACTATAAAATCCCGATAGTACTTTTTGGTAGCCTAAGAGATAATCAAGCTAATTGAGGACAGTACCAAAACAGTAAATAGTGCCGTTATGGTGCCGCAAAATAAAAAAAATTGTTTTTTTTATTATAAATCATAAGGTTAGTTGGTGGAGGCGGCGGGAATCGAACCCGCGTCCGCAAATCCTCTGCCTTCAGCTCTACATGCGTAGCCGTGTCTTTTGATTTAACTGTGCATTCTCCGACGGGCAGGATACTACACAGCGATTCCCTGAATTTCGCATCTTAATCCGGGAGAGATTAGGACGCTAGCTTATCTCTTATGACCGTTGATTCGATACCGATAAGCGGGCTCGGTCGAACGGGATACTGGGTTTATTGGCCAGTACACAGTGATGGTTTAACTAAAGTGCTTATTAGGCAGCAATAGCTTCCCCACCAGCAAAGTTTTCATCGTTTGCATTTATATTTAGTTGAGTCTGATTTACGAGAGTTCTCATTCTCGGCATGCACCTCTGGTTTTGCAACCCACGTCGAAGCCAGGTCGCCCCCTTTGTACATTTTAAGTATAACATAAAATGTGTGCCGATGAGCAGCTTTCTTTTGAAAATTCAGAGAATGCTTTCCTGGGTTAGGGCTTTTGCCCTTCCCAGGCTTTGCTTTAGCCTTGAATGCCGTTGTGACGTAATAAGGCATCAACCGTTGCCGGGCGGCCTCGGAATTCTTTGTACGCTTCGGCTGCTTTTTTCGAGCTGCCTGCTTCCAAAATGCAATGCAGGAAATCGTGCCCTGTTTTTGGATTTAATACCCCTTCCTCTTCAAAACGGGAAAACGCATCGCTCGATAAAACTTCTGCCCAACTGTAACTGTAGTACCCTGCAGCATATCCGCCCCCAAATATATGGCTAAAGCTCTGCGGAAAACGATTGTAGGGGACAACGGGAATCACACTGGTTTTAGCACGTACGTCAGCGAGGATATTTTCAACGAAGGAATCCTGCTTGGGCGTATACTCTTGATGGATACGAAAATCGAATATGGAAAATTCCATCTGCCGTAACATTGCCATTGCCGATTGGAAATTTTTTGCGGCAATCAAGCGTTCAAAAAGAGACTCGGGAAGCGGCTCACCGGTGTCTACATGCGCGGTCAACACGTCCAAACCACTCTTCTCCCAACACCAATTTTCAAAAAATTGACTGGGTAATTCTACCGCATCCCACTCTACCCCATTAATTCCGGATGCACCCAGATAATCGACCTGAGTTAAAACGTGATGCAAGCAATGGCCAAATTCATGGAATAAAGTGACCACTTCTTCATGCGATAACATCGCAGGCTTATTAGCTGATGCCTTGGCAAAATTACAGGTCAAGGTTGCGATGGGTAATTGTACTTTGCCATTCTCCAACCTTCTGCGGCTTTGTAATGAATCCATCCATGCACCGCTGTGTTTGTTCGGCCTGGCAAATAAATCCGTAAACACATAACCGCGAACCGTACCATGTTCATCGACCACGCAATAGCATTGGACGTCTTTATGCCAAATATCCACGCCCTTTACTTCTTCAATGGACATCCCATAAAGCTTTTTAACGAGATCAAATACACCCTGCATGACCTTAGGTTGAGGAAAATAGGGCCGTAAATCCTCCTGTGACAGGGCAAATAAAGCTTGTCTTCGCTTTTCAGACAAATACGCTACGTCCCAAGGCTTTACGGGTTTAAGCTTAAATTTTTCTTCAGCAAATTGCCGCAATTGCTCGAACTCTGTTGTTGCTTGCGTGTGGATGCGCTGAACCAAATCATCCATAAAATCCCTGACTTGGCTGGTTGATTCTGCCATTTTTGTCGCAAGCGACAGTTCTGCATAGTTGTTAAACCCTAAAAGTTTGGCTTTTTCATGACGTAATGCCAGAATTTCCTGAATCAAAGGCGTATTGTCATAAGTTCCAGCATTAGGACCTTGATCTGAAGCTCGGGTAATAAAGGCTTGGTACATTTCTTCGCGTAACGCACGATCTTCAGCATAAGTCATCACTGCTTGGTAACAAGGGTATTCCAAAGTCAATACATGCCCCCCAAGACCTTTTTCCGCAGCAACTTCTTTCGCAGTATTTAAAGCATGCTCGGGCAGCCCTGCCAAACGTGCTGAATCTTTAATATGTAAGGTAAATGCTTGGGTTGCATCCAAAATATTATGTTCAAATTTATTGGTTAACTCATCCAGACGCGTCTGAATTGCTTCAAAGCGTTTTTTATGTTCCTTGCCCAGAGCAACCCCTGACAATTCAAAATCACGCAAACTATCGGCAATCAACTTTTGTTGCACTGGATCCAGTGCATGTTGGTCAATTGATTTAATGGCCTCATACAATTCATGATTATGACCCATTGCTGATTCATAAGCGGAGAGGAGCGGCAAACACGCATCATAGCATTTGCGTAACTCAGGCGAATCCATGACTCCATGCAAATGAGACATCGGCGACCAAAAACGTTCCAGCTCATCGGCCATATCATCCAAGGGATACATTAGGTTGTCCCAGGTATAATGAGGATTTTCTTTGAGTAAGCGCTCAACCTGTTCCAAATGTTTTTTTAACATGGCATCCAGATGAGATTGAAAATGATTGACATCGATACGGCTAAATTGGGGTAGTCCTACAGTTACTGACATGCTTTACCTTCAAAAATAGATACAAGACCTAAAGCATAGCATTCAATTCACAAAGCCTCTATACCTCAATGAAATCATCGATATAGGCCATTCTCAGGAAATTAAATACAACATAGTGCCATATCTGGATCCATATCTTCCTCATCATGCTCAGGAGTGACATCCAAATCTACAGTAGGCGGCGCTTTAGTGCTAAAAAGACCTAGTCTGGATAATGCGGAGGAACGATCTAGGGTATCCCTAGGCCGCCTGTTGGCTACTTCTTCGGTAAGGGCAAAATTAACAAGACAAACTGTAACTAGGATAAGCGCCCCAATGAACGGTAAAATCGGATTCACGGCAAATACGGGAAGAGCCATACACATCCCTAAAAAAATAAAGACCGTAGTCGCGACATGTGAGCCTAAACGAAACTGTTCTAAAGCGATTTGCTTATCTATGGCTTTAAGATGTTCTTTTATTTGGCGTTCCTCTTTTAGGGTATGCGGTTTGTCGAGCATCGCGGTGTATTGCGAGCGCAGTTCATACAAACGACTCAACTCAACATAAGCCCGGGTCATCGCCCAAATGACATCAAAAGCAAAAACAGCAAGGGATACGTAGAATGCAAAAGGAGCTAATGCTCCGGTTAAATAAAACGTATTAATCAGACCTGAACTAACCCAAACAATATCATTCCCAAATTCAAAATAGCGCCGTTTAATTTGCGCACTAAAGCGCACCATCCAGCCTAATGACTTTTCGTGCTCATCCATCCACCAACCAGGAATAGTATGCTTCAATAAAGAATAGAAATTCACTGCCAGACGTGGTAACCAAAAAAACCAGGCCAAGTGCATAAGAAACGGATCCATTGCTGCATCCATGATTTTTACAAAACGAAGGTATGATTGTGATTCTGTATGCACCAAAGCAAGAAGATCCAATGCGCGTTTTGAACGAACAATGAAAAGACGCCATAAATTGATGTCCAGGATGATATTGCGTAATTCTTGGGTGAAGGAAAAATTTTCAGGGGGTTCTTTTGGCTTTTGAGGAAAACTGGGAATAAGTTCTGCCAATAATTCACGGTACAGATTTTGTTGCGCGCGCAAGCTAAGCACTTCTCTTGGTATGTCCATGTAGTATTGATAGATGTGCTCCAAGAGTTCAGCCATCATCAATGCAGCAATCAATTGTTCGCGTAGTTCTTTCCTATCTATGAGTTTTGGAGAGAGAAATTTAGCCCTGAGTTGTTGCCTCAAAAGACTATATTCCAGGTTCATCACTAAATGCATCGGAATGATTTGACGATAAAAATCAGGACCTAATTTTTTAATATTTTCGGTGAACGTCCAATTCAAAGGATTTTCAGCCTGAGCAAGAGAGAGCTCAGGAAAGGTTTCATGCAAATGTCGAATTAGTGGGGTCATGATGTCCTAAAATATATTTTTGGGATATCAAATAGACAATATTATATTAATCATTCGCTTACTGTCTATAAATAACTTTAAAAGTAAAAAAATAGACCTGATTATATATAAATCTGTACAAAAAGAAAATTTATGAACTGTTTACATTTTTTATTGTTTCTATGCGTGAGTATTTGGCAAGACTAAAGGTGATGTTTTCATCAGCAAGCCCTCCATGATTTGCCTGATTCGAGCTATAATTATAGTTAGGTTAATTTATCGTTAGCATGCTCATAAAATATGACAATGGAGCAAAATTCAATCTTTTTGAAAAAAAATAGTCAAAAATGAAGTTGTTTTCTTGCTGATTCATGTCTTCTGAGCGACAATAGCACACCTAGTTAAGTGTACAAGAGAACTCATGAATCTTTCCAAAGAATTAGCTAATGCCATTCGCATGTTAAGTGTAGACGCAGTAGAACAAGCCCAGTCAGGACATCCAGGAATGCCGTTAGGCATGGCTGATATTGCCACCGTTTTATGGAAGAAGTTTTTAAAACACAATCCGAAAAATCCTCATTGGTTTAACCGCGATCGTTTTGTATTATCCAATGGGCATGGTTCCATGCTGATTTATTCATTGCTGCATCTGAGCGGCTACAACCTCTCATTAGATGATCTGAAGCATTTTCGTCAACTCAATTCGAAAACGCCGGGGCACCCAGAGTTTGGCCACACTCCTGGAGTAGAAACCACTACCGGTCCTTTAGGGCAAGGCTTAGCCAATGCAGTAGGCATGGCTTTGGCAGAACGCGTTCTTGCAACTCACTTCAATCGCGATGATTTGCATCTGGTGGATCACTATACCTATGCCTTTACTGGTGATGGCTGTCTCATGGAAGGTATTTCTCATGAAGCGTGTTCGCTGGCGGGTACTTTGGGTTTAGGAAAGCTGATTGTTTTCTATGATGACAATGGAATTTCTATTGATGGTAAAGTCGAATCTTGGTTTACTGATGATACAGCACAACGCTTTAGAGCCTATCAATGGCATGTCATCGAGGCAGTTAACGGCCACGATATGGATGCGATTGAGCAAGCCATTCTTAAGGCGCAAGCCAATACCACGCAACCCACGCTGATTATCTGCAAAACAGTAATCGGACTCGGTTCTTCCGTAGCTGGTAGTGAAAAAGCTCATGGCTCTGCATTAGGTGCCAAAGACGTTGCCAAGGTACGCGAATTTTTTAAATGGAACCATGAGCCTTTTGTTATCCCGGATACCATTTATCAACAATGGAATCATGCGGAACAAGGGGAAAAAGAAGAGCAACAATGGTTAATGCTTTTGAATGAATACCAACAACACTATCCTCAAGAACATCATGAATTCTTACGCCGTATCAATGGCGATCTTCCCGATGATTGGCAAAGCCAAAGCCATGCATTTTTTGAGCAGTGCCGCAGTAATGACAAAGCCATTGCGACACGTAAGGCTTCTCAACAATGCATCGAACATTTTGCCCGCATGCTGCCTGAAATGCTTGGCGGCTCCGCAGATTTAACCGGTTCCAATAATACCGATTGGTCCGGCAGCAAGGCCATTACTGGCGGGGACTTTACAGGGAATTACCTGTATTATGGCGTACGGGAATTTGGGATGGCAGCCATCATGAATGGTATCGCGGTCCATGGAGGATTTATTCCTTATGGCGGAACGTTCCTGGTTTTTGCCGACTATGCGCGCAATGCGGTACGTTTAAGCGCTTTAATGAAACAACGCGTTATTTATGTCTTTACTCATGATTCGATTGGCTTAGGTGAAGACGGTCCAACACATCAACCAGTTGAGCATGCGTCCATGTTGCGGATGACTCCAGGTATGAGTGTGTGGCGTCCTGCAGATTTAATGGAAACAGCCGTTGCATGGAAACTCGCTTTGGAGCATCATAATGGTCCAACATCCTTACTGCTTTCAAGACAAAATTTACCGGCATTGCCCCACAGTGCAAGCGCAGCAGAATTAATTAAAAAAGGGGGTTATATCATTATGGATTGCGAAGGCACTCCTGATGCCATCTTGATTGCTACGGGCTCGGAAGTTCAACTGGCACTTGCTGCTGCAGCACAAGTGAAAACACGCGGGCTTAAAGTGAGAGTCGTTTCCATGCCTTGTGCAGAACGGTTTCTGGAGCAAGACCAAAGTTATAAAGATGAGGTATTGCCCCAAAACATTCACACGCGTATCGCAATTGAAGCAGCCAGTTCGGCTTATTGGTATCAATTTGTTGGCTTACACGGTGCAGTAATTGGTCTGGATCGTTTTGGCGTCTCGGCTCCAGCAAATCAAGCCTATCAATATCTGGATATTACGGTAGAGCATATAATTAAAACTTTGGAAAAATTAGTACAAAAACATTATTAAAGAATTTGTAGCCTGGGTGAAGCGAAGCGTAACCCGGGAAACGCTCATACATCTCGGGTTACGGCTTTGTCTTTACCCAGGCTGCGATTCACTGCTATGAAGTTAAGTAACGAAGGCGGGAACCCATTTCTAGCGCGGCATAGTGCCACTTTAAGAATAGATTCCCACCTTCGCGGGAATGACAAAAATCCTTAACTTAATGGCAGTGAGACAAGATTAGAAGCTTAACTTGAGATAAGTAACTCATTACTAAAATTGGAGAGAAGTGATATGACAATACGTGTCGCGATTAATGGCTACGGTCGCATTGGCCGTTGTATCCTAAGGGCAATTTTTGAATCCAAAAAACAAAATGAATTTGAAATCGTTGCGATCAATGACTTATCCGCCATTGAGACTACAGCGCATTTGACCCGCTATGACACAACACATGGCCGTTTCACATCCGATGTGAAAGTTGAAGGCGACATGCTCGTGATTGATGGCCATGCAATCAAAATCATTGCCGAGCGTAATCCGCAGAATCTCCCCTGGAAAGAACTAAACATTGATTTAGTTTTAGAGTGTACCGGTTTCTTTACTGAACGAGAAAAAGCAATGCAACACATTACTGCTGGTGCGAAAAAAGTATTGATTTCCGCTCCAGGAAAAAACGTGGATGCAACCATCGTTTATGGAGTGAACCATCAAACACTTAAAGCATCGGACCTCATCGTTTCTAATGCGTCATGCACCACCAATTGCTTGGCACCTGTTGTAAAACCATTAAATGATGTTTTAGGTATTGAACACGGCTTATTGAATACTGTTCATGCCTATACCAATGATCAAATGCTTTTGGATGGAAGCCATGAGGATTTACGTCGCGCTCGTGCAGCAGCTCACTCGATTATCCCAACAAAAACTGGGGCAGCAGCAGCTGTAGGCTTGGTGTTACCTGAATTAGCAGGGAAACTTGATGGCTTTGCAATGCGTGTCCCGGTTCTGAATGTTTCTGTGATTGATTTGACCTTTACCGCAAAGCGTGAAACCACTGTACAAGAAGTGAATGACATTGTACGCCAAGCAAAAAGTCGCATCTTACAAATCAATGATAATCCTTTAGTATCCTGCGATTTTAATCATAACCCGGCATCGTCTATTTTTGATACTACACAAACCAAGGTGTTCGGCAATCTCGTAAAAATAGTCGCATGGTATGATAATGAATGGGGCTTTTCTAATCGTATGCTGGATACAGCACAGCAAATGATGAGTTGCTAAAACCCCAGTTTGGAGATAACTGATGAATCTGATACAAATGAGCGATGTAGACCTGTCTG
Organism: Legionella bozemanae; assembly: GCF_001648595.1. Classification (GTDB taxonomy): domain Bacteria; phylum Pseudomonadota; class Gammaproteobacteria; order Legionellales; family Legionellaceae; genus Legionella; species Legionella bozemanae. The sequence continues at coordinate 160,797 of NZ_LBAW01000003.1, forward strand.
GAAAACGGGTGCTAATTCGCGAAGATTTGAATGTTCCAATCAAAGATGGAATGATTACCAGTGATCAACGATTACAGGCAGCCCTACCCACTTTGAAAGCTGCCTTGGCTGCTGGCGCTGCAGTTATGGTCTTATCTCATTTAGGGCGCCCCGAAGAGGGAAAAATAGAACGGCGTTTTTCCATGCAACCCATTGCAGAATACTTGCAGGAAAACTTGGACTATCCTGTTCATTTCGTAAGTGATTACCTCAATGGTGTGGATGTTAAACCAGGTGAACTCGTGGTTTGTGAAAACGTACGCTTTAATGTTGGTGAAAAAAATAATGACGAGCAGCTGGCAAAAAAACTTGCCAGCCTCTGTGATGTCTTTGTTATGGATGCTTTTGGTACAGCCCATAGAGCCCAAGCCTCAACGTACGGTGTAGCTCAGTATGCAGCCATTGCCGTTGCAGGCCCTTTATTGGTGCGCGAATTGGATGCTTTGGAAAAAGCGCTTGCTGCCCCCAAAAAACCAATTGTTGCAATTGTTGGCGGTGCCAAAGTTTCTACGAAGCTCAGTTTGTTACGCCAGTTAGTTACCCTTGTTGATTATTTAATCCCTGGCGGCGGTATTGCAAATACCTTCCTCAAAGCACAAGGATTTGAAATTGGCGTCTCCCTTTATGAAGAAGAGCTGCTGCAAGAAGCACGTGAAATTCTCCAGTTAGCTAAAGAAAAAGGGTGCCACATTCCTTTGCCCAGTGATGTTGTGGTAGGCAAATCCTTTAGCGAACATTGTCCGGCCTATAACAAGTCGTTGCAAAATGTTGCCTCTGACGACATGATTCTCGACATCGGTCCTACAACGGTAAGTGAGTATGTCGATATTATTAACGAGGCCAAAACCATCATTTGGAATGGTCCGGTTGGCGTTTTTGAATTTGCACAATTTGCCTATGGAACGCGCGCATTGGCTATTGCAATTGCTGAAAGCGATGCATTTTCAATAGCTGGTGGTGGCGATACGCTTGCAGCGATTGATCTTTATGATCTGAACCAGCAAATTTCTTATGTTTCCACTGGAGGTGGGGCATTTCTTGAGTGTTTGGAAGGAAAGACCTTGCCAGCTGTTGCCATTTTGCAGGAGCGAGCAAAAGATGTTAAGACAAACTAAAATCGTTGCCACCTTAGGACCATCCAGTAGTGATCCGGCAATACTTCGTGCTATGTTAACCGCAGGTGTTGATGTGGTACGCATCAATTTTTCCCATGCAGATGCCTCTGCATTACAGCTCATTGCTTTGGTACGAGGAATTGCTGAAGAATTAAATCGGCCATTGGCAGTAATGGCTGATTTACAAGGACCCAAAATCCGCATTGGCCGCTTCAAAAATAAATCCATCACTTTGGTTGAGGGGCAAGCCTTTACTTTGGATTGCAATGCCCCTGAACTGTTAGGTGATACGAATGAAGTATCTGTGGCTTACCCGAGCCTATCGCGTGAACTGACCCCAGGAGATCACTTACTGCTTAATGATGGTTTAGTTGAATTAGAGGTCAAGAGCATTGCTAACTCCAAAATTCACTGTGTTGTCGTTGAAGGTGGCATCTTAAGTGATCTGAAAGGACTAAATAGAAAGGGTGGTGGATTAGCAGCCAGAACCATGACGGAGAAAGACAAACGTGATTTACGCACCGCCATTGAAGCGGAAGTAGACTACATTAGTTTATCCTTTGTAAAAGATGCCGAAGACATTCGTCATACCCGTGCACTTATGACTCAATTTGGCAAAAAAATACCCGTTATTGCAAAAATTGAACGCACCGAAGCGTTACAATACCTCACTGAAATTATTCAGGAAGCAGATGCAATTATGGTCGCCCGCGGCGATCTAGGTGTTGAAATCGGCGCTGCGGAAGTACCCGCGATTCAAAAACACATCATTGGCGAAGCCCGTCGATTAGACAAAGTAGTGATAACGGCAACACAAATGATGGAATCGATGATTAACAATCCTCAACCTACACGGGCAGAAGTTTCTGATGTTGCCAATGCCATATTGGATGGAACAGACGCGGTGATGTTGTCTGCAGAAACAGCCAGTGGTCAGTTTCCAGTAAAAGTTCTGAGCATGGTTAATAGGATCTGTTTAAGCGCTGAAAAACATGCCAGTTTTTACTATCACACTACGGATGAAACTTGTCATTACCACCGAGCGGATCAAGCAATTGCCATGGCAACAATGCACGCAGCCAATCACTTTCCCATTCAGGCAATTATTACCCTGACAGAATCAGGTGATACCGCTCTATGGATATCACGTCAACAAAGTACAGTCCCTATTATCGCTGTATCGGCTAATAAGCGAACTATAGGTCGTTTGTGCCTTGCCCATAATGTTTTCCCGGTATTCATGAATTATCATCAATTCGCTGCCGAAACATTAAATCAACAAGTGCTTGAGGAATTAATAAAGACAGGCCATTTGGAGAAGAAAAGCTTTGTTTTACTAACTCGCGGCCGAGTAATTGGCACAGCAGGTGGAACAAACAGTATGGAGATTATTCGGGTTTAAATGTAATCTATAATAAGTGTACTGCGGGGTAGAACCTCCGCATACGCATCCATTTATTTTGCGGGTGTAGTTCAATGGTAGAACCTCAGCTTCCCAAGCTGATGGCGTGGGTTCGATTCCCATCACCCGCTCAAAATTGAGTTATGAACTATTTTGATGGATGGATCCCTGCCTACGCAGGGATGACGGAGTGAGCAGGGTGATAGATCCATTAAAATTTTACAAATTTCTAGGGATCACTCAGGCATAAAGCGCGGTACGTAGCGAGGCATTTATAAAAATTCAATTAACTATTCAGTGATTTCTTCTTTTTTCTCATTTCGCGACAAGCCCAGTTTCTCTTTCAAACGTGCTACAACATCTGGATCATATTGTTTTGTTGTTTTATGCTTCACAACTACAGCCGTTGTCTTAGCCGGTTGAGCCGGTGCATTTAACGTATTGTATGTTGAAGAACGTGCTGGATAAGTAGGAAAATGATCCTCTGCAGCCATGGGTGATTGACTCATTATTTTCGCTTGAAAACTCGAGTTTTGCTGATTCGAATTGGATTGAGCTGGTGCTTTTTCTGTCTGAATTTTACGCGCATTTCTAACACTTTTTTCAACACGCTTTTTAATCTTGGCTGCGGCATGTTCTGCTTCTTCTTCAGTTACTACACCGCTCTCATTCCCGTACAAATCAACTCGCATTTCTCGCAGCTTTAAGCATGCCAAATAATCAAGTCGACGCGTAAACAAAACTACTGCTTCCCTTAATTTACTTTTGGAAATACCTACTTCTTCTGCCTTATCCGCAAAAAGCAAAATATCATCCATAATTCCCACTTTTAACGGGCGGATTCGTAACGAATTATCAAATGCCGCAGGGAAATTTGCAGCGAGCCACAATAATGCGTCTGTTCGTGCCTTTTTAGACTTATTTTTTTGAGCTTTATTAATAACGGCAGTGCGTGGGTGCAGCTCTTGTCTTCTCATTAGAGTACCCTTGTTAGATATTGAATGTCATATCCGGAAATGAAATCATTCACATTAAGAATGAGCGCACAATGTACAATGTTTAATGATTGTTTGCAAGCACTCTGAGTCATGTTCAGTAATTGCACATAAAAACTGGAAATCAAAAGTAGAAAAATAAGCGCTGATAGTCCTATAATGAAAACAAGATTGCTTTAATCAGCACACTGATGTTGATACTATTTTCGTTGATATATCTAGCCCGATATATCATTTGAATACGTATGGAGCATATATGACAAATTTCATACAAAAAATGTTTATGCTATTTCTTTCCGTGTTTTTTCCATGGATTGTGTTCTTAATGAATGATAATCCTGGTGCAGCATTTGTTTCCTTAGCCTTACAAGCTACAGTGATTGGATGGCCTTTTGCAACCATTTGGGCATGGCGAACACACTATCCTCCCTCAAAAGAAAAAAAATAACTTATTTCATAAAGGAGAACTATGTTAACTCGTGTTATTGTTAATGGGTCCAAAGGTAAAATGGGCTCCCTAGCCTGCGAAACCCTGCAAAACCATAAGGAATTTGAATTAGTCGCACAACTTGGCAAAGAAGATGATTTGGCACAAGCCATCAAAGACACTAAAGCGCAAATTGTTATTGATCTGACTCGTGCAGATTGTGTTTACCAAAATAGCCTCACGATTATCAATCACGGTGCACATCCTGTTATTGGCACATCTGGACTGCTTCCTGAGCAAATTAAAGAATTAACTGCTTTATGTGAAAGCCGCCGTCTGGGAGGAATTATTGTTCCTAACTTCTCTATAAGTGCGGTCTTGATGATGCTCTTTGCCGCCAAAGCTGCTGAATACTTGCCTGAAGTAGAAATTATTGAAGCACATCATCAACAAAAACTAGATGCACCATCTGGAACTGCTTTAAAAACTGCTGAAATGATTGCCGCAGCACGAAAGAATCCTAAGAGCAAATTACATCTTAAAGAACTAATTCCTGGTGCACGCGGAGGAGTACACTGTGAGGTCAATATTCATTCCTTGCGTCTGCCTGGCGTGATTGCCCGCCAACAAGTCATTTTTGGTAGTGTAGGCGAAACACTAACCATTACGGATGACTGCATTGACCGACGTAGTTTTATGCCTGGAATTGTTTTGTCATGTCAGAAAGTAACAGGATTATCTACATTAATCTATGGACTTGAGCATTTACTCTAATTAAAAAATCCTAAAGCTTCTCCACTGTAGTTGAGTGAAGCAAAGCGAGCAACTCGGAAATTAGTTTGATACTACCCCCTATTTCTTTGCGCTTTGCTTCATCCTAACGTTCCCTTATAAACTATTTACCTCATTAAGATATGACTCTTTAGACTTAGTAAACAAATCGCTCCATTCTTTTACTGTCTTTTCAACTAACTCAGGAAAAAGGGCGTCATTATTTGGCCTTAAAAATGCGCGTAAACGACCATAAACTGAATTAGTAGCCTCGGTACGGCTTTCGTCTGACTCGGGCCGCTCTAATGCAATTTGGAGTATCTTTTCAACCCGAACAATATTATCTTTCCCAGCGGATGGATTCTGCATTAAATCAAAAATTTTCTGTATTCCATCAGGGCTAGTCGGCGGCTCAGGAAAAAATACTGCAGACCACCGTGACCCTGAATCTATCGGAGTAAACAGGCTTTTTTCATTAATTAATGGATGTAAGGCATCATAAAGCCGATTGCAATTTGTTTTACCTAATTGTCGCGCAGCCAAACGACAAAGCAGTGTATTTCCAGGGAATAAATATTCTTTTACTTTTTTAGAACCGCCAATAAAAATATTTTTCACTTCATTATCAGTGGCAATCCGGTCATCCTCTTTAAGCGCCCGCTCATTATCCAGGCGTTTGGTAATCTCAGTGGCTATATCTTCTGGTAAATACCAATCAGGAGTTTTTATTCCCTCGGATCCTGGCGCATTATGCCCTGCATGTTCATGCTGATGGCGGCTCATATACAAATCAGCGACCAAGGACACAAAACGAATGCGATTTTTTTTATCCGAAAGTTCATCAAATACAGGCCAGCTTCCATAGAGTTCTTTATAAAGGATCATGGCATCAGTGTGAATAAGCTCAATCGCTTTCCTGTCCTTGCCGCTCACACAAGAACCATAAGAATAGCCACCAATAGCCAAAATAATCAGCTGCTCCAAAGAACTCAAAAACAATTCTCTGCCAGCATAATCAAAAATCGTTGCCGTCCCTGGTTTTGACTCTAAAACACTTTTATATTGCTCCAAAAGCGTCTGCAGCCCTGGGGTCGAAGAAACATATTTTTTCGCAACAGCCAATAAATTCAAACCGTCTTTATCATTTGACGGAGTATAATAAATCCGTTTTGCTATATTATAGGGGTGATTGCTTTGGAGAATTGCTTGCGTTTTTGCTCGCCGTTCTACAGCAGCTCGCGCTAATTTGTACAGCTCCAAATCCGGAGGTAATGTTGGTAAATAATCCGTTATCCAGTTCGGCACATAGTCTGCTGCATGAATTGGACTAATCAGCGTTTGTAACAGTGCAAGCTGCTCTGACTTCGAATGCTCCATCACTTTAGCAAGATTTGAATCGCTATGGCGCTGTTGAACTGCCTGTGGCCATTCCAATCCATCACGCGTGGCAATATGGCTCGAGCGATACCGCTTCTTGGAGAGTTCACGAATTTTTCCTTCACGGCTTACTGCCAATAAACTGTGAGCCGCATAATTTGCAGGTAAAGGCAGTGTTCGATGGCGGCTGGATAAAAAGGTAACTGCATCTTCTTCCCGCTCAAACTCTTTAAGTACATGCCCCAGGAAAAACTGCTGATGATGAGGTAATACCCAATACCATTGTGGAATACTTGAAATGTGCCCCACTGTGTCAGCGCATTCCCTCTTAAAATTCTCTGAGGTGAGCAGCGTTTTAAACTGGTTTAAGTTTTTATCCAAATTATAAGGGTCAGCCGCCAAAATTCGCATCATTTCTCGCAGATGCGGGCTCAGCTGATTAAACCATGCAGGAAGCGGTGAAGATCCCGTAGCAATTTGTTGTAGGTCTGTAACCAAACTGATTGCTTTCTTTTTTATTGATTTCCAATTGAGTAAGAAATCATTAAAATCATGAACCACTTCAGTAGGGCTTTCGATTGCTCGATCCAGATTGCAAAAATAAGCTTGTTGATACTCATTAAGAGCATAAAACCAGGGTGGAGTTTTCGGATATTTTTCTTTTTTTATTTGCTTTAATTCATTTAGAAATTGATCGTAGTAAGGAGGAAGTGACTCGTCGAGCTGGATAATATAGTCATCCTCTCCCAGCTTCATAGGCGTTAATGTTGCCAGATCATAGCGGCCATGACGCATTAAGTCATACTGCTCCGCCTCGTTCAAAAGCTCAAATGCTTCTTTAATAGAAACACCCCATACCAAAGCAATCACTTCCAGTAATTTGGCAGTATATCGTTCCAACTCTACATGCAGTTCATCCGGTGAGCCCTTTGCTTCTAATGCACTATCTTTACATTCACCTACATATTCTTCCAAAGTGCTTTTGGCTAAAAAGCTGCTCTGAGGCGGTAGTGGGTATGCATCAAGAAGAAAGGAGAACGCATTACGAAAACTATTAATCCGTCGCTCATAACTGCGGTGATTATCGGGCTTCTGGTGGTAAGTTTCTAGAATATAGCCAGGAAAGCGAATTTCTAAGGCCTGGAGTACTTCGTGTGGTAATTCGGTACCATAAGGTACACGTAAAATAATTCCTTTTCCCATCGATTAATTTCCTTAACTACTTACCCCAGTTCAAAATAACGCCGGTGCAAAGCGATTCAAAAAGAGGTTATTTTAGTCCTAATCTCTTCGTTATTATTGTATAAATAATTCCATGAAACAATTACAATAATCACTTAATTTGATAAAAATAATAAAAAGGAGTTTGCTAATGAGCTATATTGTTCAACATTATATTGGTGGCCAATTAATCACTGAGGATACTACAAGCCACGCTATTTATAATCCAGCTCTGGGAGAAGTAGTCGGTCAAGTTCATTTTGCGTCCAAATCACTTTGTGATAAAGCAATTGCCACTGCCAAAGAAGCAGGGATAGGATGGGCACAAACCCCAGCAATTAAAAGAGCACGAATCCTTTTTAAGTTCCGCGATTTATTAGAAAAAAACCAAATGGATCTCGCACGCATCATCACCCGCGAACATGGTAAGACTTTAGATGATGCCAAAGGTTCTGTAGCACGAGCTATTGAAGTAGTGGAATTACATTGCGGCCTGGTCAATCAACTTCAAGGAGATTTTTCCGCTGACGTAACCAATGGGATTGATTGTCATACATTAAGACAACCCATAGGGGTATGTGCGGGCGTTTCTCCTTTTAATTTCCCGGTTATGGTTCCAGTATGGATGATGATTCCAGCGATTGCTTGTGGTAACACTTTTATCTTGAAACCCTCGGAACAAGATCCTTCTGCCCCTGTCCGTTTGTTGGAATTATTAAGTGACGCAGGACTTCCAAATGGCGTTGCCAATTGCGTGCATGGTGATAAAACGACAGTAGACCATCTGCTCGCTCATCCAGATATTGTTGCCTTTACTGCGGTTGCTTCTACACCGGTTGCTCAACACATTTATACTACAGCAACATCTTATGGAAAACGCGCGCATACATTTGGTGGAGCAAAAAACCATTGTATCGTAATGCCTGATGCGGATCTGGATCAAGCTGCTGCTGCGATTGTGGGTGCAGCATATGGTTCCGCAGGCGAACGATGCATGGCCATTTCTGTGGTTGTTGCTGTAGGCGAACATACAGCGGATGCTCTAATTGCAAAAATGACACCGCAAATCAAAGCGATGCACATCAATGCAGGTGATGTACCTAATACCGATATGGGGCCATTGATCAGCGGAGCACATCGAGAAAAAGTCTTGGCAGCTGTAGATAAAGGCGTAAATGAAGGAGCAAAATTAATTATTGATGGCAGAGCATTTAAACATTCTGAACATCCACAGGGCTTCTTCATGGGCCCGTGTTTGTTTGATCATGTTAATGAAGATATGTCTATTTATCAAAATGAAATTTTCGGGCCAGTTCTTGTGATTGTTCGTGTCAATCATTTTGATGAGGCGCTTGATTTAGTCAATAGAAACCAGTACGGCAATGGAACTGCAATTTTCACCCGCGATGGATTTAGTGCTCGTGAATACAGCCAGCGCGTACAAGTGGGCATGGTGGGGATCAACATTCCTATTCCTGTCCCTGTTGCCAATCATCCTTTTGGCGGTTGGAAACATTCTTCTTTTGGTGACACCAACATGCATGGACAAGAAAGCATCAATTTCTATACCCGACGCAAAACAGTTACCAGTAAATGGCCTGTGAGTGAAATTAACGAAAGTGCTTTTATTATGCCAACGCATGATTAAGGCAATAGAATAATTAATGTAGCCTGGGTGCAGCGCAGCGTAACCCGGGTTTATCATACGGAATCCCTCGGGTTACGGCTTCGCCTTCACCCAGGCTACATTGGTACATTACACGGAGAATTCAATGGCAAAAATAGGATTTGTGGGACTCGGGCATATGGGCTTACCCATGGCTATCAATCTTGTTAAAGCAGGACATCAGGTTACTGGATATGACCTACAGCAATCTGCTTTACAGCATTTTTCTCAAGCAGGTGGCCTGATCGCGCAAAACGCCCAGGAAGTCGCCAAAGAAAAAGATGCCTTGATTACGATGCTGCAAAATGGGCAACAAGTGTTGAACGTTTGCCACGGCGCTAATGGACTGTTCCAAACCGCAAAAAAAGGCGCTTTATATATTGATTGCTCCACCATAGACGTCAACAGTTCACGTGAACTTCATAATCTGGCCAAACAACACCAGCTGCAAGTCGTTGATGCGCCTGTCTCTGGAGGTGTAGCCGGAGCAGGAGCAGCCACACTAACGTTCATGGTTGGAGGCGAAGAAGACGCGTTTCATGCTGCGAAGCCTATCCTGGCAGCTATGGGGCAAAAAATAATTCATACTGGCGGCGCAGGAAGTGGGCAGGCAGCAAAAATATGTAATAACATGATTTTAGGGATCTCCATGATTGCCATTTCAGAAGCCTTTATTCTCGCAGAACAACTGCAATTGTCCCCGCAAAAACTCTTTGAAGTGGTAAGCAATGCTTCAGGTCAATGCTGGGCGATGACCAAATATGCACCTGTTGCCGGCGTGTTAGAAAATGTTCCTGCCAACAACGAGTACAAACCTGGATTTGCGGCAGCAATGATGCTTAAGGATTTGCTGCTCAGTCAAGATTCAGCACACTCAGTCAATGTAAATACTCCATTAGGTGCCAAAGCAACAGCTATTTATCAGCATTTTATTGACCAAGGTATGGGTGATTCCGATTTCTCCGCAATTATTAAACTAATTTCCCAAGGCGAAGAGGTATAATATGCATGCTCATTTATTCAATCCCAAATTAACGCCAACGGAAGATTCAATAACTGAATTTTGGTCTGAAGTGGCGCAACAAACCATAGATTGGCTTCAACCTTGGGATACAGCGCTCACTGGGGGATTAAAACACGGTGATGTAACCTGGTTTAAAGGGGGAAAATTGAATGTCAGCATGAACTGTTTAGACAGGCATTTACCACAAAAAGCGAATCAACCAGCAATTATTTGGGAAGGCGATGAGCCAACCCAACAAAAAACCCTGACCTTTGCTGAGTTACATGCTGAAGTATGCCGTATGAGTAATGTGCTCAAACAGTTAAAAGTAAAAAAAGGGGATAAAGTAGCCATCTATTTACCTATGATCCCTGAGGCAGCAATTGCCATGCTTGCTTGTACACGTATTGGTGCAGTACATACAGTCATCTTTGCCGGTTTTTCTGCCAACGCATTAAGACAACGGATACTCGCCTCAGAATGTACCTGTCTCATCACCGCAAACCATTTCAGTCGAGGCGGTAAAATAATTGCTTTAAAGAAACAGGTTGATGAAGCATGCCATGATTTACCCTTACAAAGACTACTCATAAAAACAAGTGATGATTCTAGTGCCTTTGATAAAAATAAAGAGTGTTGGTGGCATGAGCTTAAGGACAATGTAAGCCCCCACTGCGAGCCCGAACCCATGGATGCAGAAGATCCTCTGTTCATATTATACACTTCTGGAAGTACTGGCCAACCTAAAGGGGTAGTCCATACAACCGGAGGATATCTGGTGCAGACAGCGTACACGCACGAATTAATCTTTAATTGTCAAAAAGATGAAGTATTTTGGTGTACTGCAGATATAGGGTGGGTTACAGGGCATAGCTATGTAGTTTATGGCCCACTTTGTAATGGAATTACGACCTTGATTTTTCAAGGAATTCCCACTTGGCCTGATTCTTCCAGAGATTGGCAAATCATTGATAAGCATCAGGTCAATGTGTTTTATACTGCACCCACAGGGATACGCGCCTTAATGCGCGCAGGCGATGAATGGTTAGCATCCAGTTCTCGAAGTTCCTTGCGATTACTGGGATCAGTAGGGGAACCCATTAATCCTGAAGCATGGCAATGGTATTATCAAAAAGTAGGGCAAAACAGATGCCAAATAGTAGATACCTGGTGGCAAACTGAAACCGGAGCAATAATGATTAGTCCCAGAGCTGATGATCCGATTAAAAAGCCGGGTTCAGCGCGTCAACCAATCCCAGGCGTCATTCCTGTATTGCTCAATGAACATGGCCATGAAATAGCGGGGGCTGGTGAAGGGTTTCTGGCAATCAAATACCCTTGGCCCTCTATGGCCAGAACAATCGCTGGCGATCACCAACGTTATTGCATGACCTATTTACACCATGGCTATTACATAACAGGAGATGGCGCAAAACGAGATGAAGACGGTGATTATTGGATTACCGGACGGGTAGATGATGTGATTAACGTATCAGGACATCGCTTAGGTACTGCAGAAATCGAAAGCGCGCTGGTGAGCCATCCTGCTGTTACGGAAGCAGCTGTAGTAGGTATCCCCCATGATCTTAAAGGCCAGGGCATTTACGCCTATGTCATTTTAAAACAGGACTTCACTGCTGATACTACCTTGAAAGAACAATTACTCCAACAAGTCAATAAAGAAATAGGGCCTATCGCAAAACCCGATGTCATTCATTTTGCTAATGATTTACCTAAAACACGTTCAGGTAAAATCATGCGGCGCATTTTGCGCAAGATTGCAGGCAAAGAAATCCAGAGTCTGGATGAGCTTGGGGATATCTCCACTTTGGCAGATCCACAAATTGTTGAGAAATTGTGGGAGGAATCGAAGTAATCCTAAACAATGCGAAATTTTCCTGTATTCTGTCATCCCTGCACATTCCGTCATCCCTGCGCAGGGATAACAACCTTTCGATATCACTGCAGACTGTATAATACGTATTTTTTTGTTTAATTTTTTGAGGAACTCTCAGCATAAAGTGCGGTATGTAGGCGTGATATAAAAAATTTGTTATGTGGTAATAGATTTATCTATGTAATACTAGATTTCTCTTTAAATTTGTGATTATCTCCAGCATAAAGCAATAAGAGAAAATTTATTTAATATAATTACTTTTTTGAACTTTTGAGCCTGAAATCTTGTTCTCTTGAACCTGGACTGGGCAGCAGCCAGGTTACAAAAACACTCGCCCCAAAATTCTCAATTTTTGACCAAATTGTCAAGTAAATGCAAAAAATGTATTGCTTTATAAGCGAAAAACAATTAAAATTGGTGACGTTTTAGCTATAGGTCAGATCCCCTAAAATGCAAGAAGCCCCGGATTGTTTTGATTTTTCTCAGCTGTCCTTGGAGGAAATAGCCAAATTACTCCAACGTTTTAGCGTGCGCCTAACTCCCGATGAAGCCCTTACCATTCAGAACTCCTTATTAAAGCGACCACCAACTTATGCGGAATGTATTTTATGGTCCATCCAAGGTTCTGAACATTGTTCTTATAAAAGTAGTCGCAAACATCTTAACCAATTTAACACGAAAGCACCCCACGTTATTCTCGGCCCTAAAGAAGATGCAGGAATTGTTGCTGTAACCATTGATAAACAAAACAGGCGCTATGGCATCGTAGTGAGTCATGAATCACATAACCACCCCTCGCAGCTCGTACCCTTCGAAGGTGCAGCAACAGGAGTAGGCGGAAATGTGCGTGACGTCTGTTGTATGGGAGCGGAGGTCATCGCCGTTGCCGACAGTTTGCGCTTTGGCGATATTAATCGTCCCAAAACAAAATGGATACATCAAGGAGTAGTTCAAGGAATCGCGGGTTACGCAAATCCTCTTGGCATCCCCAATTTAGGTGGTGATACTTATTATGATGAAGCCTATAATGAAAACTGTCTGGTCACTGTAGTCACTTTAGGGGTCGTCAGAGAAGATCACATTATTCATTCCTATGCGCCAGCCAATGCAGAAGGCTATCAATTTATATTAGTTGGCAAACCTACAGACAATAGCGGTTTTGGCGGTGCAGCTTTTGCTTCAGCAACACTGAGTGAAGAGCAACAAGAGCAAAATAAAGGGGCGGTACAAGAGCCTAATGCTTTTTTACAACGCCATATCCTTAAAGCCAATTATGCCATGTTTGAATTTCTGCGCGAAAAAAATCTAATCGATCGCGTTGGCTTCAAAGACCTGGGCGCAGGAGGAATTGCTTGTGCCAGCGTTGAATTGGCGGAAGCCAGCGGCTATGGGGCAGAAATCAATCTTGATCTGGTGCCAACCAGCATGAACAATTTATTACCCGCTGTCGTCTTATGTTCTGAAACTCAGGAACGCTTCATGTGGGTTGTTCCCAAAGAACTGGTTGATACCTTCCTAAAACATTACAACGAACGTTTTGCTCTTCCAGAAATCTGTGATGGAGCACAAGCAACTGTTGTGGGTCAAATAAGAAACGATGGTTTATATGTGGTGAAGGCCCAGGGCAAAGAAATTGTTTCCGCACGCGCAGAAGACATTACTAAAGGGATTCTTTATGATCGCCCCTTCAGTACGAAACAAAGCACTTATAGTGAACCAGAACATATTCCAGTAAGCGATTTCAATGCAGAATTACTCAGTTTACTTGCTCATGAAAACATTGCATCACGTGCCCCTATTTACGAAAGTTATGACAAACAGGTCCAAGGTCGTTCATTCGTTGAACCAGGATGGGCCGATGCTGGAGTGATTACTCCATTTAATGAGGATAAATATCCGGAAGAAATTCGACGAACTGCTGTTGCCTTATCGGTCGATCATAATCCGCGTTATAACAAAATTGACGCGTATTGGGGTGCTGTCAATGCAGTTGTTGAATCAGTACGTAACATCATTGCAGTGGGCGCATGGCCTCTTGCTCTAACAGACTGCCTGTGTTTTGGTAATCCTGAAAATACCGAACAAATGGGCGAGTTTGTTGATTCAGTACGTGGCATAGTCGATGCATGTGCTGCAGTAAAAATGTTTACCGATCGCAACGTAAGCCTGCCTATTATTTCAGGTAACGTGTCTCTTTATAATGAATCGGCTCAAGGTGCGATTCCACCAAGCCCCATCATCAGTTGCATTGGCGCGATTAACGATTACTCCAAAACAGTAACCTATGATTTCAAAGAGACTCATTCAGTGCTTTTAATGATTGGCGCACGCAAAGATGAATGTGGCGGTAGTGTGTATTACCAAGTGCACAATCAGCTGGGCAGTCAATTACCCAAACCCGAACTTGCTGCATTTGCGGATGAAATTGCCGCAGTACATGCAGCCATACACGCAGGCCTGGTTTTGTCAGCACATGATATTTCCGAAGGCGGTATTGCAGTTGCCCTAGCAGAAATGAGTTTTAAAAATGAAATTGGGGTGAATGTTTTTATTCCCGGAGAGTTACCTAATGATAAAAAACTGTTTTCGGAAAGCGGCGGATTTATCCTCGAAGTCTCTCCGGAAAAAGTAAATGCGCTGGAACAAATATTTCATAAATATTCTGTACCGTTTCAAGCTATAGGTGAAACAACAGCAACCCCAAACTTGATGATCAATTCGGTTATCAATCTATCAATCAGTGCAGCCAAAACTGCCTGGAAAAATGGTTTAGTTGAGAGGCTCATATAATGTCAATTATTGATTATAAAGCTGCAGGTGTAGACATTGAAGCAGGTAATGAAGCAGTTCGTAGTATTAAAAAAGCGGTAGAAAGCACGTTTTCGCCGCGAGTCCTTACTGGAATTGGCAGTTTCGGTGCCATGTATGATCTCAAAAACCTGCTGCAAGATTATGAGCATCCAGTTCTTGTGCAAAGCATTGATGGTGTTGGGACCAAAATGATGGTCGCCAAAATGATGCAAAAATTTGATACCATTGGTGTTGATTTAGTAAGTGCCACCACCAACGACATTATTGTTTTGGGAGCAAAACCGCTTACCCTGCTCGATTATATTGCCAACGATAAATTAAAACCGGAAATCATCGAACAGATCGTTAACGGCATGGTAAAAGCCTGCAAAGAAAACCATATTTCTTTAGTTGGTGGTGAAACAGCTGAAATGCCAGGTACCTATCTACCAGGCGAGCTTGATTTGGTTGGCGTCATTACTGGCGTCGTAGAAAAAAATAAGGCGATTGAAGGAAAAGAGATTTGTGAAGGCGATCTTGTAGTCACCTTTCCTTCAAGTGGTTTGCATACCAATGGCTATTCACTCGCAAGAAAGTTACTCTTTGATGTAGCCGGCTATAAAGTTGAGTCGCAATTTCAAGATTTTTCCCACAGCATTGGTGAAGAACTTTTAACACCGCATCTGAATTACACCAGACCTGTTTTAAGTCTTTTGGAAAAAAACATTCCCATTAAAGGCATGGCCCACATAACCGGCGGCGGGTTACTGGAAAATATTCCGCGTATTTTACCCAAACATTGTTCTGTGGAAATCCATAAAAAACAAATTCCCGAACTGCCTATATTTAATTTGTTACGCAAGTTGGGGCACCTGGATGACGAACACATGTATCGTACCTTTAATATGGGTGCAGGTTTAGTACTTTTTATAGCACCACAAACACTCACTCCTGTTCGCGAAGTACTCCGCGATTTTCCTACTTTCCCTCTTTATGAAATTGGACAGGTTGTAAGAGGAGAGCAAAAGGTGACGCTGTTATGATACGTATTGGCTTAATTCAATTTCCAGGATCCAATTGTGAACGCGAAACAGCGCTTGCTGTAAAACGTGTGGGCATGGAGCCTGTTGAATTCTTGTGGAATGAATCCTTAGAGAAATTACGTCACCTGGATGGCTATATTCTTATCGGAGGGTTTTCCTACGAAGATCGCTCCCGCGCAGGAATTATTGCCGCACTTGATCCGGTAATTCAAGAAATCAAAGCACAGAGCGAAAAAGGGAAGCCCGTAGTGGGAATCTGTAATGGCGCGCAAATACTCGTTGAATCCGGTTTAGTCCCCGGTTTCAACCAAAATGATATCAGTATGTCGCTCACAGAAAATAAGCGTATTGCCAACGGCAAAATAGTAGGAACAGGTTTTTATAATGCCTGGGTGCATATGCGCTTGGCAGAAAATCACCAGCATAATGCGTTTACCCGCCATCTTAAAACTACAGATTTAGTTCATCTTCCTATTGCCCATGCGCAAGGACGATTTCTTATGCCGGATTCTTTATTAAAAGAAATCGAAAAACACGGCTTAAATTTATTTCTATATTGTGATGCCCAAGGCAAGATCATTGATAATTTCCCCATTAATCCAAATGGTTCTGCAGGTAATATTGCTGCAATCACCAACCAAGCTGGGAACGTTATGGCCATGATGCCTCATCCTGAGCGCACGATAAATGGCGATCCTATTTTTGCGTCCATGCGTGATTACATCAAGGAACATCAATGCAGCCTGGGTGAAGGTGAGGTTCCGACTAGCCTACGCTCCGCGACTTGTTCGCGGAGTCCAGAAGCCCTACTAGCACTGGATCCCGCGAACAAGTCGCAAGACGTAGTGAATAGAATGACAGTCAACCCCAAACATTTCAACAAAATTCCAAGCAGCCATATCTGCCTTGTCAAACTGATTATCACCGATAACCAAGCGTTGACCGTACAAAAAACATTAAGACGATTAGGTTTTCCAGTAACGGTAAATCGATTTGAGCATTGGGAAGTTGCATGTGATTCTGCAGAACAGTTTGCCCAACTTAAAAATACGGGACTTTTGTATTCCGATCGAAAAGAACGCGAAGTGTTTGCAAGCAAGCTTGACTCTCAAAATGCTTTAGCTTATCTGGTGCGTGCAAAAGAAGACTTGAAAGGGCAACAAACACTACAAACGCTTAATACCCACTATGCAGTACAAAAAATAAATAAAATAAGACATGGCGTCTTATGGCAATTTACCAGCGATGAAACCAATGTCTCTGCGTTAATCGACCCTATTTTATTAACTCACATTATCGGGAACCCTTATGCTCATGAATGCTACCGCTACGACCACTCGTTATGATAATGAAATTCGCGAAGCTTTAGCTTTTTGCCTTGATCAAACGAATTTGCCTGTAGGGAAAAAATATCAAGGAAAAGTAAGAGATTCGTATGATCTTGGTGATGCCATTATGCTCATTACTACAGATAGACTCACGGCCTTTGATCGACATCTCGCACTCATTCCCTATAAAGGCGCGGTACTTAATTTAACCAGTGCCTGGTGGTTTGAGCAAACCCAAAACCTTATCCCTAACCACATTATTGCTGTTCCCGACTCGAATGTCGTTATTGCCAAAAAATGTACTGTTTTTCCGATTGAGTTTGTAGTCAGAGGTTATATCAGCGGCACGACCAGTACTTCTTTATGGACTCAATATCAAAATGGAGTACGTAACTATTGTGGCATTACCTTTCCTGAAGGCTTAAGTAAAAATCAAAAATTGGAGCAACCTGTTTTAACTCCGACGACCAAAGAAAAAATTCACGATCGCCCTATTACTCCGGCTGAAATTGTTTCAGAAGGATGGATGGCTGAAGAAGATTGGCTAGAAGCCAGTGCTTTAGCCCTTAAACTCTACGAGCGTGGCGCTGAAATTGCTAAAGATCATGGTTTGATTTTAGTAGATACTAAATATGAATTTGGCCGCGATGCGCAAGGAAAAATTATTGTTGTTGACGAAATTCACACTCCTGATTCCAGTCGTTATTGGTTGGCTGACAGCTATCAAGAACGCATTGCAGCTGGACTGGAACCAGAAAATATTGATAAAGAATTTTTACGGTTATGGTTTGCAAAAAACTCAGATCCTTATCACGATGAGCAACTTCCACAAGCACCACAAGAATTAATTAAAGAACTCTCATCACGTTATATTCAATTGTATGAACGAATCACAGGTAAAAGGTTCAATTTTGCAGACCATAAAGAACCTGCTGAGCAACGAATCATGCGTCATATTGCAAATTACTTGGGGTAGCATAACCAAATGTGTGGGATAGTAGGTATTTACAGTCATGAACCCGTAGCTTACGAATTGTATGAGAGCCTGATTCACTTGCAGCATCGGGGGCAAGATGCTGCTGGCATCCTGACCTGTGATCAGCGCTTCTATACGAAACATGGATTAGGTTTGGTACGCGAAATTTTTACTCCTGAGAATGTTTCTGTGTTGCAGGGAAATATCGGCATTGGCCATGTACGTTACCCTACCGCAGGCGGTTATACTGCAACGGATGTCCAACCCTTATGGATTGGCAGCCCACGCGGCATTGCACTTGCTCATAATGGCAATCTGTCCAATTACCAGGAACTGGCTGACGAGATTCGTTTAAAGCAACATCGTCATCTTAATTCTACGCTTGATTCTGAAGCCCTATTACTCATGCTGGCAGATAATCTGGCCAGCAATGCGTCCAGTAACGAAGAAAATAATGACAGTTTTTTCGAATTGCTGACGCAAGCAGTCGCGCATATTTTTGAACGAATTGAAGGGGCTTATTCCATTGTTTCCGTGATTATTGGTAAGGGACTTGTTGCGTTCCGTGATCCTCATGGTATTCGCCCTTTAGTTTGGGGAACGCGTGAAAATCCAGATGGAACTATAGACACTATTTTCGCATCAGAAACAACCCCTTTTTATGCCTTAGGCTTTGAACCTAAGGGAGATATTTTACCCGGTGAAGTAGCCTATGTGGATCTTAATGGGACATTACACCGCAGGGTTCTGAAAACCGAAGAATTTAAACCTTGTGTGTTTGAGTATGTTTATTTTGCCCGTCCGGATGCAACACTCAATAACGTCAGCGTGTACCGATCTCGTCTACGTATGGGGCAAAATCTGGCGCTTCAGTGGAAGAAAAAATACCCTGATCTCATCCCGGATATCGTCATTCCGGCCCCTTTTACTGCAAATACAGCAGCGTTATCTTTTGCCCATGAGTTAGGCATCAGATACTCTGAGGGTTTGTATAAGAATCCTTTTATAGGCCGTACATTTATCATGCCCAATCAAAAGGCGAGAAGTCGAAATATCCGTTATAAACTAACGCCGCAACGAACCGAAATTAAAAATAAAACGGTGATGATTGTCGACGACAGTATTGTCCGGGGCACAACTTCCCGGGAAATAGTCAAGATGGTAAGAGAATCTGGCGCCAAAAACATTTATTTTGCGTCCACATCACCACCACTTAAAAATCCTTGTTTTAGTGGGATTGATATTCCTTCTCGTAAAGAGCTCATTGCGGCCAATCAAAGTGAAGATGAAATTGCCGCCTATCTTGGTGTTGATGTGTTACTTTATCAATCCCATGAAGATTTGATTGAAGCAGTAACCCGACGGGGGGAACATCAAATCAAAAAGCCCTGCATGGCGTGCATGGACGGCGATTATTTTTGTAAAAAATTAACTGCAGAAAAAATGAAACAGCTCGAGCAGCAACGAGAAACCAGCAGGCTGAGTACCCCCGCAAAAAAAGAGGATATCATTGAATGAACATTCTTGTTATTGGTTCTGGCGCACGTGAACATGCACTCATCAAAGCATTACACCGCTCCCCACAAAATACTTCCTTGTTTTGTTATGGCACGGCGATCAATCCAGGAATCCACAAATTAACGGTTCAATATGGTGTTGGCGATATTACCGATTGCGCTGCAGTAGTGTCCATGGCAAAGCTCTGGGGGATTGAATTAGCAATCATCGGTCCTGAAGCACCGCTTGAAAAAGGAATGGCTGACGCATTATGGCAAGCAGGAATCCCTACGATTGGCCCAAAAAAAGAATTGGCACAAATAGAAACCTCTAAAGAATTTGCGCGTGATCTCATGCAAAAATATCACATTGCTGGTTTGCCGCGTTATCAAAAATTCGCAGCGCTGAATCACATTGAAACATTTCTTAATGAGCTAGGCGAAGGCAATTACGTGATTAAAGCAAATGGCTTAATGGGAGGCAAAGGAGTAAAAGTTGCAGGAGAACATCTGCATTCAATTGCTGAAGCCTTAAATTTTTGCCAGGAAATTCTCGATAAAAAACAGACGATTCTTATCGAAGAAAAACTAATCGGCCAGGAATTTTCCTTTATGTGTTTCGCTGATGGTAAAAAATTGATTCCTATGCCTTTAGTCCAAGATCATAAACGCGCTTATAATGGTGATAAAGGGCCCAATACCGGCGGTATGGGTAGTTATTCAGACACCGATCATTGTTTGCCTTTTTTAACTGCAAATGAGGTCCAAGAAGCTCTAGCGATTAACAATGCAGTTTTTCAAGCGTTGTCTGCAGAGTGTGGTGAACCTTATATTGGCATTTTATATGGCAGTTTTATTGCCACCAAAAATGGAATTTATGTCATCGAATTCAATGCCCGTTTTGGTGATCCTGAAGCGTTAAACGTGTTATCCATTCTGGAGTCCGATTTTGTTGCCCTATGCCAAGCCATGGTCAGCAACAACCTTAGCGCAGATCACGTCATATTCTCGAAAAAGGCTACTGTTTGTAAATATACGGTTCCTGAAGGTTATCCTGATGCGCCAAAGAAAAATTTTGCTGTTGATTTCTCAAAGGTAGTTTGCCAAGATCATTTATATCTTTCTTCAGTCAATCAGGTCGATCAGCAAATTATTGCTGAAGGTTCGCGCACCGCCGCCTATGTTGGCATTGCCGATTCGATTTTTGCTGCAGAAATGAATGCTGAGGATGAAATTTCATTAATTGAAGGTCCTTTATTTCATCGTCAGGATATAGGTACAAAAAAATTAATTCAGCAGCGCATTGACCACATGCAAAGGATACGCACCTCATGATTCGCATTGCCGTCCTTGGTTCAACTCGAGGCACTAATCTTAATACCCTTGTCGCTGCAATGAAGCAACAGCAGTTATCTGCGTCCATAGAGCTGGTCTTAAGTAATAAAGCAGACGCGCTCATTTTGGAAAAGGCAGCGCGTTTCGGCATTAAATCCATGTTCGTTAATCCGCAAGGCCTCAGCCGCGTCGATTTTGATCATGAACTATCCAAAATACTCAAGTTCCATCAAATAGATCTTGTTGTATTAATTGGCTATATGCGCATCTTATCAGCCGAATTTGTCGACAACTGGGAAAATAAAATAATCAATATTCACCCGTCTTTATTGCCTGCTTATGCAGGGTTAATGAATCTCGATGTACATCAAGCGGTTATAGCCGGTGCTGAGGTCGAAACAGGATGCACCGTACATTTTGTTACCGCACAAGTGGATGCGGGCCCTATTATTTTGCAAAAAAAATGCCCTGTTTTACCAAATGATACTTCAGAAATTTTGAAAGCAAGAGTACAAGAATTGGAAGGGCCAGCTTTGGTTGAAGCAATAAACAGGATTGCAACCACTGATAGAACTCAGGTTCACTGCTGTTAACTTAAGAAAAAGATGTCGTTCCTGCGAAGGCGGAACCTATTTCTAACAAGGCATAGTGCCAATTTATGAATGGATTCCCGCCTTCGCGGGAATGACAAGAATCTTTAAGTCAATGGCCGTGGAACTCAGAGTTTTTACATCACGGCACTCAAGCTACGATGTAATAAAGATAAATATAAAATAGAATTAATGAGGGAATTATGTCTAATATACTTGTATCAATACTTATGGGATCAAAGTCTGATTGGGCCATCATGGAAGAAGCCAGCCTGACTCTGGAAAAATTCAACATTCCTCATGAAGTCCGTGCATTATCAGCGCATCGCACTCCTGATGCTTTGTTTGACTATCTTAAATCTGCAGAACAACGCGGTGTTGAAGTTTTTATCGCTGCAGCTGGAGGCGCAGCTCATTTACCTGGTGTTGTTGCTGCCAAAACAATAATACCTGTTTTGGGCGTACCCATGCCTTCATCGACATTTACTGATGGTCTTGATGCACTTTTATCCATAGTGCAAATGCCTGCAGGAATCCCCGTAGGTACTCTTGCTGTAGGTAAGGCAGGTGCAATTAATGCTGCAATTTTGGCAGTAACGATTTTAGGTAATAAATATCCTGTATATCGGGATGCAATCAAACAATACCGTATGGCGCAAGCAGAGAAAGTATTGGAAAATGCGACAATTAAGTGATAAATACATTATCCGCATCAGCCAATGCACATGGATTGGGATGTATTTTTTGCAATGAGGAGAATTTTAAGAACAATGCTTTTAATTTTTAGAGTTAAAAAAGAACTCTATTTTTAACTCTAAAAACAATCAGTGAAATAGAATAGAGGGTTTCTGAGCCAGCTCGAGCTCAATACTGTAATTTTTGCTTTCCAGGCTATACTAAATCAAGCCATTGATTTAACAAAGCAATTAATTCCTGAACCCCTTCTTTTTTCAAAGAAGAAAAAGATTGCACCGTAATCAAATGTGCTGCCAATTCATAATGTTTACGAACTTTAAATAAGGTGTTCTTTACCTCGCTACGGCTTAATTTATCTGATTTAGTCAGTAAAATATGGACTGGGAGCTCGCGTTCCAAAGCCCAATCGACCATCATCAGATCTAAATCTTTTAAAGGATGGCGAATATCCATTAATAAAATCAGACCTTTTAAACTTTGCCTGACTTCAAGATAATGGGCCAAATTTTTTTGCCAATCCATTTTCACGTGCAAAGCAACTTTGGCATAACCGTAACCTGGTAGATCGACAAGGCGACGTACTTCATCGATTTCAAATAGATTAATTAATTGCGTACGTCCAGGGGTTTTACTGGTTCGCGCCAAATTTTTAATGCCTGTTAAACAATTCAAGGCACTTGATTTTCCCGCGTTTGAACGGCCAGCAAAAGCAACCTCATATCCTGAATCCTCAGGCAATTGAGATACGCGTGCTGCGCTTTTTAAGAATACTGCTTTAGAATAAGGATTTTCTGACATAAGAATTATAATATTTTGGTATTTCAACCAAGGCAGTGTACCATTACTTCGTAAATTTATTATGAGAAATCGATGAAAAAATTTGTACTCACTTTTATTCTGTTTATTCCATTAGTCCTTTTTGCCCAAGAAAATCCCTCCACAATGAAAAAAGCAGTAGTGTGTACTGCATGCCATGGTCAAGAAGGCAATAGTGCAAATCCCCAATGGCCTAATATCGCGGGACAACATCCCAAATATTTTATAAAACAATTGCACGACATGAAAGACAGTAATTTACGTGATGCACCTACAATGAAGGCGCTCGTTGCCGCCCTAAACGAGCAAGATATGGATGACTTGGCAGTATATTATGCTAAAATGCCTCTGGCTCAAGGCAGCACTCCCGAAAAATTTCTTAAACGAGGTGAGCAAATCTACCGCGGGGGAGATTTTGCAAAAAGGATTACGGCGTGTATCGCCTGCCATGGTCCTAAAGGTACAGGTAACGCTCCGGCTGGCTTCCCGGTGCTTTCTGGCCAACATGCGGCTTATACCGTGTTGCAATTAAATGCATTTAAAGACGGTAAGCGAAAAAATGATTTAAACCATATCATGCAAGATATTAGCAGTAGAATGAGTCAAGATGATATGGAAGCAGTTGCACATTATATTGAAGGGTTACATTAGGGAACTAAATTATGTTAAAAAAATTAATCGCTGTATTTTTTCTTTTTCCAGCAATAGCCTTAGCCGCGTCATTTGTTGAAGGTAAAGATTATCAAATCGTTACCAATCCCCAAGCAACAAATAATAAAAATAACCCCCCCATCATTGAAGAGTTTTTTAGTTATGGTTGTCCTTGGTGTTACAAAATAGAAGCGCCTCTGGATGCATGGGTTAGTAAAATGGGTAATAACATTCAATTCGAACGCGTTCCTGTAGTATTCAAACCATCCTGGGAACTCTATGCTAAAGCCTACTATACCGCAAAGACCCTTGCGCTTTCTGATAAAATGAATCCTTTACTCTTTAAAACCATACAAGAAGACAGAAAACCACTGGATTCAAAACAAGCGATGATCAATTTCTTTGTTACTCAAGGCGTTGATAAAGAAATTGCTAAAAGTGCCTTTGAAAACTCCCCAGCAATTGATATGCGCGTGCAAAATGGGATGAGTCTCATGGGAACTTATCAAATTAATGCGGTTCCTGCTTTCGTAGTTAATAATAAATATAAAACGGACTTACAAATGGCTGGTAACTCAGAGCGTTTATTGGAAATATTGAATTACCTCTCGCGAAAATCTTAATTGTCGTCTTGAACGTAACAGCTCTTTTTTACCTACTTACCGTGCCTTATGGACGACATCCAGTCGATCTCATATGAAGACCGGGCTGGATTCCGCGCATAAAGCGCGGAACGTAGGTATTTTCATGCCCTACGAATCAACAAAGATGCCATCTCTAAAAAGCTGTCATCCCTAACTAAGTAGATTAAGTTTTAAAAATTTGCGCTCAAATAGCCACAATAGGTTTCCACAACTTTCAGTGGAATAAAAAAAATAAAACTTGTTAGTATAAATACTGAAGTTTTAATTTGGGTGAAACCATACCCGTAATTTATCATGGCACAGGGTAGAAAAGGGACTAAACGACACAAAGCGAGTGATTTCCATCCATAAGAATCTATATGTCTTAGCCAACCATCTAATTGTTGTTTCTTTTTGCCTGATAACCAAGCAAGCCCTACATGACGACTAATCATAAATGCAATTACCGCACTGAGTAGTGCGCTCAATAAATTCAGCACCAATCCCCAATAAAATCCAAATAAGGCACCCGCTGCAAGAATAATTGGCAAGTTTGGTAAAAATAATAGAGAGGCAAAACAATAAAGTAAGCAAAAACCAATAACCGCTAGATAACCTAATGAACGCAACCAATGGATTAGAGTAGGAATTTCATGCTGAAAAAACCAGGCAACAGTAATCAAAGCAATAATTATTCCCCATTTAAGCCATCTAAGGCCTTCATTGATTTTCATAAATGATGAAAAAAGACCATATCCAATAATCAATTATGTCAAGAAGCCACTATAGCGTCAAACCAAGTTATTGATTTAACAACAATTAATTTTCACTTTTATTGCAGTCTCCCTTCAAATAAGCGTTAAAGCAAGCTTGTAGATATTCCTGGTTTTTGCTGTTTCAGTTCTTCTTTTGCAACGGATAAATGTGCCAATAATCCGCTTAACACATCTAATGTTTGCTTCAGTGCAGTTGAGAGTGAACTTGATACAAAGGTACTTAAAAAAGGACTGTCTTGTTTATAAAGTTGATCAGCACGTTCAAGAAGTTCTGCTGTTTTTCTATGCACCTCAACCAACTCGTCCACACTACGCAAGTGAAACAATGTATCAAAAAGCATTTTATACTCTTCTCTTAGTGCACCTTCTTTGGTCAAATCCAAGTTCTGTTCTGCAAAAAAACTTGAACGGTTCTTGGGGTTAATTAATTTTAAATAACCATTCAAAGATTCTTCTAATTTAGGTTTTAGCTTATGGAGTTGATTGGCAATATATATTTGGTCTGTAATTTGTGTAAATGGTTGTGCTATATTTTCTTTTTTTAGAGAAGAAACCTCTATATAAATAAGTCCCAGTTCGCTAGCCCATTTCCTTGCTTCTTCAGAGTATATATCTCTACATTGCCCCAAATCTGCTTTACAACCAACAAGTATCATAGGAACATTTTTTTTAATTTCCTTTAAACGCGCAATATGTTCTTTCGTATGCTGCAAAGAGGTTTTATTGGTTAAGTCAAAACAAATCAAGGCACCATCAACATGCCGAAAATAGGGTGAGACTATTTTGTGCAGTCTTGGAGTTCCCGAAGCATCCCAGATACGCAATTGAATTATTTTATTAAACGCGTTAAGCCGTTTAATTTGTTGGTCAACCCCCATTGTGTCCATGTACTCGTCGGAACTATAAACATTACCGCCGCAATAGGTGTGCAGCAAACACGATTTTCCGACAAAGTTATCACCTAGGAGGATTATTTTGAAATGTTCATTAAATTCTTGCTTGTGTTGCATGCTAAATATCCCTCCTTAGATCAACCTGAACAAATAGTAACAAAGAAATAATGGTGATTTAAGTATTTTTTGAACTAATAGTTAAATTTTTTTTAGCATTGATGAAATAACGGGATCCGAGTTTTGCTAATACAAATTCAGAATTTAAATGTATCGTGTTATACTCCTTTACCTGGGTTTTCCAAACTTAAAATTCCAGTGTTAAAATCATAAGCAAAAATCTCAGCATAACGACCCCAATCAATCATGGTACGCAATACACGTTCTGCTTCCTTTTCACTTAAGTAATCTTCAAGCTTGCTCAAAAACCGTTCTTCGGAAACCCTATGCCCTACTTTTTCATCTAAAATACGACGAATGTAGCGGGCAAGAGGTACTTTTTCCAACAATCTCTGCGCAAATAATTGTTTACGTTCTTGGAGATCAGCCTCAGCAAATTGTTTGCCGAGATCACTCAATTGAATATCCCCTGCAGAAACTTTAGCAAAACCTAATATTTCCAAAGTCTCGAGTATGGGGAACAGATCGTCAATATTCATCATCAGCTCATCAGCAAGTTCCGGCAAATCAATTCGTTCTTCAAAAGAAGTCATTGTTTCAATTAAACCAGTCAGCTCTGAAGGCTCGACATCAGGCAAACGATATCCCAAACCGATTTGCCGTTCTCTTTGCGCACGTTTTGCCTTTTCTTTGGGGCCAGTAGTCATTAAAGTGTAAATTTTATCCACCAAAGCACGGAACTCATGCGATTCTGGATCGCGAGGCTGCGGTAATGTAACAGGTAATTCGGCGCGGATGTACCCAGGATCATTACCAAAAATAACAATTCTATCCGCTAATGTTGCTGCTTCTTCAATATTATGCGTTACTAATAAAATGCCATTGGTATTGGTTTTCTTTTCTTTCCATAATTCCAACAAGTCAGATTTCAGGTTTTCCGCAGTCAGAACATCAAGCGCAGAAAAAGGTTCATCCATTAATAAAACATCCGGATTAATCACAAGTGCTCGTGCAAAACCAACCCGTTGGCGCATCCCACCAGAAAGCTCTTTAGGGAATGCAGACTCAAAACCATCAAGACCAATAATATCAATCGCTTCAATTGCTCGATGCCTGCGCTCCTCACGGCCTATTCCTTGCGCCTCGAGACCCAGTTCCACATTCTCTAATACGGTAAGCCATGGCATCAATGCAAAAGATTGAAAAACCATCGCAATGCCATCAACAGGGCGGGTAACAGGTTTACCCCGATAGGTTACCGTCCCTCGTGTAGGTGCTATAAGGCCCGCGATAATACGCAATAAAGTGGACTTTCCTGAACCGGATTTCCCTAATAATGCAACGATTTCCCCTTCTTGGAGCTTGAAATTCACATCTTCAAGCACAAGCAAATCTTGGTCCGCTGCTTTTTTAAATGACTTGCTCAAGCCTTCTATAGCAATAATGGTTTCAGACATAGGTATCTTTTAATTAAAGTTAAAACGTTCTTCCGCCAACCGATAGAGCGGACGCCAAATCAAATGGTTAAAAGCGAGCACATACAAGCACATCATCGCAGTGCCCAACGCAATTCGCGGAAAATCTCCCGTAGCTGTGCTGGCTTGGATGTACTCGCCTAAGCCTGTAGCTCTAAGAGTAGTATTACCCCAACTTACAAACTCTGCCACAATACTGGCATTCCATGCACCACCTGCCGCCGTTATGGCACCGGTAATATAAAAAGGAAAAATCCCAGGCAACGCCAACCTTTTCCACCAAATCCATCCTTTTAAGCCAAAATTATCTGCAGCAAGATAGAGCTCTCGTGGAATAGTCGATGCTCCTGCAATCACATTAAATAAAATATACCATTGAGTTCCAAGAATCATGAGTGGTGTTACCCATATTTCTACGTTTAAATGAAATGCTACAATGGCAATCACGAATAAAGGATAGAATAAATTCGCTGGAAACGCTGCAACAAATTGAATCACAGGCTGTATTTTTTGAGCAATTCTTGGTCTTAAACCAATCCAAACACCTACTGGAATCCAAATTAAAGAACTTATAAAAATCAAACAAAGAACTCGTGTACCTGTTGCTGCTCCAAGCAAAAACACATGCAAAATATCACTGACTTTCAATTCTGCAAGGATAAAGCGCAATAAAAACCACCCTCCAGAGCATACACTGATCAAAACCAAGAGACTCCAAAGGCGATCCAGACGCTTCTGCTTTTTAAAATCAATTTCCTTAATTGCCTTGGCTTCATTTATCCTAAGCCAGCGCGCATTGATAAAATGATCGGTAAAAATATTAAGCACCTCAGCAAACTGCTTCATTAGCCGACTGCCGCGAATCCAATCCACTAACCAAGACTGATATTCAGCTCCATCATGCGAAGGCTCTGTTTTAAACTTTTCGGACCAGGCAATTAAAGGCCGGAAAAATATTTGGTCATATAAAAAAATAACAATCACCATCGCTAGAATGGCATAGCCTACAGCATGTAAATCACGCTGTTGGATTGCCAAAGCGATGTAAGAGCCTACCCCGGGAAGTCTGATGTCTTGATGCGCTACAGAAATTGCTTCCGATAAAACCACAAAGAACCAACTTGCGGACATAGAAACCATCATATTCCATAACAAACTCGACATGGAAAAAGGAACTTCCAGTTTCCAGAATCGTTGCCATGCCGACAGTCGGAACATGGAAGACACTTCTTGCAAATCATGCGGCAATGTTTTTAATGATTGATAAAAACCAAAAGTCATATTCCATACCTGAGCACAAAAAATAGCGAAAATGGATGCGCATTCAGGTCCTAACAAACTGTTAGGAAACAATCGGATAAACCCTGTCACGGTAATGGATAAGAAACTTAAAACCGGTATGGATTGCAAAATATCAATAGCCGGGATAATGATTTGTTCTGCACGACGATTTTTAGCTGCCCAAAGTCCTACCGTGAACGTAAAAATGATTGAAAAAAACAGTGCAATAAACATCCGGAGTACGGTACGTAGTGCATAAAAAGGAAGATTGGCAGGATCCAAAGAAATAGGTATCTGTTGTCCTAACCGATATGGAGTGGCCATTTGCGAACCGGCCCAACCCAAAAAAAACAGGACAGAAAAAATCAGAATAAGGAGCAGCAAATCCCAACGATTTATATATCGGCCAAATCTATCAGGATTAGCAAAGTAGAACCGACTTTCGCGCACAATGCCTCCTCAATAACTTTGTCGACACCCAAATACACTCTGCAACTTATGAACGCAGTATTTCTAATTAAATTCAAGTGAAACTTAATAATGATATTAGATAAACTCTTGGTTACCGCACGGTATTAGTTTTCCTTAATACGAGCCCACCTGCTTATTTCTGTCTCTTGATCACATCTCTACACCCCGCGACTTGTTCGCGGGGTCCAGTGTTTTAGGGCAGATCTTCTGGATCCCGCGTACAACCCCGCAAACAAGTCGTAGGGGCGGGACGTCGGAATAGGGCCTGGCCTGGTTTTTTAGCGATGTGTATAAGATTCAGCTGCTTTTTCTAGGTTCAAGGTATAAAATACCATAAAGACAACATAATCGATAGCTTAAAGCAGCTGAATAAAACGCTTTTCGCCTTAAATAACACCATTATTTTTATTATTAGATTATCTTAGTCAGAATAAATTGAATAAAAATTGAACTTTTTGATGGTTTCGGTGTCTAATATAGTGAGCATTTCCCCCGAATGCTTAGCTCTGCTTTACCCCCTCTTAAGCGGAGCAGTGTTTGGATTCATTATCTAAACATGAGATTTGCCCCGGCAGCAGCCGGGGATTTTTTTATTTGTATTGAATAAGCTACACTATAAAAAAGTAATTATGAATTTAGGGGTTGTAAACAAACCCTGGTAATCAGGATATTCTCATGAATAACAAATTAGTCTTTGTTTTATTATCGATTTTTTTCCAATTAAGTTATGCACAACCGGAACAAGCTCAATTATCCGTCTGGGTCAACGAAGCAATTGTTTCTACCTATACCTACAGCTATAAAAATTATCTCGAAGATCAGAAAAAGATCGCTAAATATTTTACGGCTGATGGCTGGATAGCCTACAGCAATGCCTTAAATGCTTCTAAATTACCTGAAGATGTTCAAAAGAACCTATACACTGTAAGTTCCGTGGCAACCGCACCTCCCGAAATCACGAATATTGATCCAACACATTGGAAGGCAACCATGGGACTCATCGTCGCTTATCAGAATCCCCAATATCAACAACGACAACACTTGAAAGTAACCATTAATTTTATGGTTGCACCATCAGGGCAAGGGGTACGAGGATACAGCATTACCAGTTTACAATCAGCAGTTGTCAAACAACCTTGTAAATGTGATGTTGAAGAAGATGAGCCAACACCCGCAAGTACGCCCAGCACTTCTACTCCAAACGCATCACCACCAAGCCAACCTACGCCAAATAACGCCAAGCAATAAGTCCCAAATGCACGACAATTAGCATACCAATCAAAATCAAAATAATATTTAATTTGGTTGGTATGGTTACATCTAAAGCGGATTGTTCCGGATGGTTAGGATTGTAATAAACATCAATTTCTGCATTTTCTTGAAAGGCAATAGCCGCCTTATAAGCAACCCCACGAGAATATTTACTGTTCGGATTATTATGAGCTGTATCTAAAAATAAATATTCCCCAGTTAAATTCTTATCATAAACTTGATAGGTATATTCAATTTTAGGCCAAACACTATGGCCTACTTTAGTCCATTCACACGCAGTAATACGGCCTTTAACTTGTAACCAAGTCTGAGCTTGCACCAAAACTTGTCTATCACGCCAAAAATGCCTGAAGATAATTAAAAGGAAGAGCAGCCATCCTAAATCCAGCACCCAACGCCAAGTATTTAGCCCAATCATTAAAGTAGTCCTAAGAAATATGCAGTATGCAATATACAGTATATATCGCAATAGGTATAATCACTCACATCAAGGTGATTGAAAAAGGACGTACAATGATTGCTAAAACCCCCCTTCATGCCACACATCAAGCATGTGGCGCTAAAATGGTCGATTTTCATGGCTGGGATATGCCTTTGCATTATGGCTCGCAGATTAATGAACATCACTTTGTTCGTAAAGATGCAGGCATGTTTGATGTCTCACATATGACCATTGTTGATATTCTTGGCGCCGGCGGCCGACAATTTTTGCGCAAGCTTTTAACGAATGATGTGGATCAGCTCGAACACAATGGAAAAGCGCTTTACAGTTGCATGTGTAATGAACATGGAGGAATTATTGACGATCTCATCGTTTATCAACGTGCTTCAGATAATTATCGAGTTGTCCTAAATTCAGCGACCCGACACAATGATTTAGCCTGGATTCGCAAAAAAAGCGAAGGATTTGCTGTTGGCTTGCAAGAGCGAAGAGAATTGGCCATGATTGCCATCCAAGGACCTAATGCCATTGAAAAAACACTAAAAATTCTTAATCCTGCCCAAATTGATGCCGTTTCAACGCTAACCCATTTTGAATGTGTGGATGTGGAACAATGGTTTTTTGCCCGCACCGGATATACTGGAGAAGATGGATTCGAAATTATTGTACCCCAAGAAGCCGTAGTCCAATTATGGAATGATTTAATGCAAGCCGGAGTGCATCCTTGCGGCTTGGGTTCCCGCGATACGCTGCGACTGGAAGCCGGCATGCTTCTTTATGGCCAAGATATGGATACTACCACCAGTCCATTAGAATCAGGACTTTCTTGGACCATTAAATGGGAACCTGCAGATCGTGATTTTATCGGAATGGGTGCTTTATTCTCCCAAAAACAAATGGGGATAAAGCGAAAAATGGTAGGACTTACCTTATTAGATAAAGGCATTATGCGTCATGGACAAAGAGTAATCATTCCAGGTCATCCTGATGGGATTATTACCAGCGGCAGCTATTCACCCACCCTAGAAAAATCCATAGCCTTAGCAAGGGTTCCAATTGAAGCTGGTGATGAAGTGATGGTAGACCTTCGCGGTAAATTAGTCCCTGCAAAGGTAGGTAAGCCACGTTTTGTTAAAGCAGGAAAGGCAATTTAAAAACATCGGAATTAAGTTAATAAAAAGCTAAACTTGCAGCTCAGGAAGAAAAAAAGCAAAATCTGTACCCAGACTGTATAATTAAATAAGGATAAGACAATGAATGAATTAAAATTCACGAATACCCACGAATGGCTCAAAGAAGAGCAAAATGAAGTAACGATAGGTATTACCGATCATGCCCAACAATTATTGGGCGATATGGTTTTTGTCGAATTGCCAGAAATTGGGGATAAAGTAAGTGCAGGTGAAGAGCTTGGCGTTGTAGAATCAGTAAAAGCGGCTTCTGACTTTTATGCTCCTATTAGCGGTGTTGTTACTGCCATCAATGAAGTGGTTGTCGAAAATCCAGCTCTTGTTAATTCTGACCCTTATGCTGCTGGTTGGCTTGTCAAATTGAAACCCAGTCATCCTGACGAAATCAATGGTTTATTAACCGCTGAACAATATCAAAATGAGATTGCTGAGGAACATTAATCATGCCTTATATCCCACACACTCCCAAAGACAACAAAACCATGCTTGATGCCATTGGTGCTCAAGACACCCAAGCTTTATTTGATGAAATCCCCTTGTCCTTGCAATATGCAGGGTTTCAAAACATGCCATCTGGCCTCAATGAAATGGACATGTTAAAAGAAGCACAAAATTTAGCGAATAAAAACCGTAATGGAATCTGCTTTATGGGAGCAGGATGCTATGAGCATCATATACCTGCAGCAGTGTGGGATATCGCGTCTCGCGGTGAATTCTTAACAGCTTATACTCCTTATCAGGCCGAAGCGAGCCAAGGGACTTTGCAGTTACTCTACGAATACCAAACTATGATCTGTGAATTAACCGGCATGGAAGTATCGAATGCGTCGATGTATGACGGCGCTACCGCGTTAGCCGAAGCCATTTTAATGGCAGTACGGGTTAATAAGCACAGCAAAACAAGTCGCGTATTAATCACTGGCACAACTCATCCCTTTTATCGGGAAACCATCGAAACCATCCTGCGCAACCAGCATATTGAAGTGATAACCTTACCCTTTGATGAAAAACAAGGTATTACTTCTCTTTCCGCATTAGAGCCATATACCGGAGAAGATATCACTGCACTGGTTATTGCTCAGCCTAACTTTTTTGGGTGTCTGGAAAAAGTAGATGAACTCAGCGACTGGGCTCATCAGAACAAAACAATTAGTATCGCTTGTGTTAATCCTGTATCTCTGGCCTTATTAAAACCGCCAGGATTATGGGGGAAACATGGTGTAGATATTACCTGTGGCGAAGGTCAACCTTTAGGCTCTCCTATGGCATCAGGTGGCCCATACTTTGGTTTCTTAAGCACTCGTATGGCTCATGTACGCCAAATGCCAGGACGAATCATCGGATGTACTTTGGATAAGGATGGAAAAAGAGGATTTACTTTAACCCTGCAAGCACGGGAACAGCACATACGCCGTGCGAAAGCGACTTCAAATATTTGCACCAATCAAGGCTTATTGGTTACAGCAGCCACCATTCATATGAGCCTTTTGGGTGCAGAAGGGCTACGCCAGGTTGCCAGCCAATGTCATCATAACACTCATGAGTTAGTGGAAGTTTTAACACAAATTGAAGGTGTAACGCAGGCTTTTGCTGCACCTTATTTTCATGAGGCGTTACTCAAGCTCGATCAACCTGTTGAGCAGGTATTAAAACAATTAGCCGACGCAGGTATTACTGGAGGATATGCGCCAGGGATTCATTACCCGCAATTGGCAAATACTCTTTTAGTCTGCGCTACTGAAATGCGTACTGAAGAAGAAATTATGCTTTTTGCAAAAACATTGAAATCGATTATGTCGCAACGAGGTGCCTCATGTTTGTAATCCAGTTAACCTATTTGGTTCCTCTTACTGAAGTAGATAAGTATCTGCAAGCACATAGAGAATTTCTTGATTACTATTATAAGCAAGGTTTACTACTGGTCTCAGGACCTATGAAACCACGTACCGGTGGAATTATTATTGCAGCCACGACTGACCGAGCTTATCTGGAATCGATATTCAAAAAAGATCCTTATTATTTGGCAGAAATCGCCGAGTATCAATTTATTGAATTTACTCCAGTCAATCATCGAGCTGAACTTAAAGAATTTATTCAAAAAATGGAAGGCAAATTATGTTGATTTTTGAATTATCCCAAAAAGACCGGCAGGCAACAGCCCAAGCACCAAAAATTTCAACCAGTAAATACGCCATTCCTGCTGAACTGCAGCGAAAAATGCCCCCGAAAATGCCCGCCTGCTCCGAATTGCAAGTGATACGGCATTTTACTCGTTTGTCTCATAAAAATTTCTCGATTGATAGTAATTTTTATCCACTGGGTTCATGCACCATGAAATACAACCCGCGTGGAGTTCACAAAGCAGCATCAATGCCGAATTTTCTCAACCGCCACCCCTTGGCAACAGAAGAAAATAGCCAGGGCCTTTTAGAACCATTGCATCATTTACAGGAATATATTGCTGAAATTACCGGTATGGCGGGTGTTTCTTTAACGCCAATGGCGGGTTCACAAGGAGAATTTGCAGGGGTTGCCATGATTAAAGCGTATCATCAATCTCGAGGGGATACAGCACGCGATGAAATGCTGATCCCTGATGCGGCTCATGGTACAAACCCGGCTTCTGCTGTTATGTGCGGTTTTAAAATTGTTGAAATAGCTACCGCTGCAGATGGTGATATTGATCTTGAAGAATTAAAAAGCAAACTAGGTCCAAGAACAGCCGGCATCATGCTGACCAATCCCTCTACATTAGGCTTGTTCATGCGTCAAATTAAAGAAATTGCTGCTCTTGTTCACCAAGCTGGTGGTTTATTGTATTACGATGGAGCCAATCTCAATGCGATTTTAGGAAAGGTAAGACCGGGCGATATGGGCTTTGATGTCATGCATTTAAACCTGCATAAAACATTCGCAACCCCTCATGGCGGCGGCGGACCTGGCGCAGGTCCTGTAGCCGTAGGCAAGCGTTTGCTCCCCTTCATACCATTACCTGTAGTGAAAAAAACCGCCTCAGGATATCAATGGGCAACAAACCAAGATTATCCACAAAGCATCGGCCGCCTTTCTTGTTTTATGGGAAATGCTGGTATTTTACTGCGTGCCTATTTTTATATACGAGTACTCGGTAAAGAAGGTTTGCTCCGTGTTTCGGAATTTGCAACGCTTAATGCAAATTATCTGCTTAAAGAACTCATAAAAGCAGGATTTACTGCAGCTTATCCAAGCCGACGTGCCTCTCATGAATTTATTCTCACTTTAAGTCCGGAAAAGAAAATGTATGGTGTTACAGCAATGGATTTTGCTAAAAGATTGCTGGATTATGGCGTTCATGCCCCCACCACTTATTTCCCACTGCTCATTCCTGAATGCCTTTTGATTGAACCAACAGAAACTGAGAGTAAAGAAGAGTTAGATCAATTTGTACACATCATGAAAACCATTAGAGA
Organism: Legionella bozemanae; assembly: GCF_001648595.1. GTDB lineage: Bacteria > Pseudomonadota > Gammaproteobacteria > Legionellales > Legionellaceae > Legionella > Legionella bozemanae. Next base: position 196,420 of record NZ_LBAW01000003.1, read on the forward strand.
AGAAGCCGCCACAAACCCAAACTTGGTAAAAGACGCCCCCCATACGTTACCGGTCAAACGGCTAGATGATGTTAAGGCAGCTCGCGAATTGGATTTAAATTATTTTGCGCATGAAGAAACTTAGATTCATGCTGATCTTTAAATTTTTTAGCTATTAAAGAGCAATGAGGCTATCCAAACTCATCGCTCTTCATAGCTAGGATGAAAGCCTATCTCACTGGTTTTACTTCACTTCCACATTGCCTCTTGCGAAACACTACTGTGGCGCTTTCAAAACTACATTAAAATTAAGCCGTTTTACAATAGGGTAATTCTGCCTGATCCTTATTAAGACTTATTTGTAAAATTCTTGTAAAAACCCATAGAGTCAATCATAAGATAATTAATATTAATTATAATTTTTAATTAAATTGAACAAATAAAGGATAATATTGTGTCTCTCGAGAAGAAAGAAAAAGGCAAATTATTAAATACTCATATACAGGATGGAAAAGTTAACGGATACACATTTCAAGACGATTCTTATGCTAACCAAATGGCCTATCTTTTTGGTGGCAAAGAGGGTGAAGAAGCCGCAAAAAAAATCTTGGATGATGCCGAAAATAAATATCCTGAAAACCCTGAGCTTAATGAATTAGACAAAATCGTCCTCAAACAAAAAAAAGCAAAATATATCGAAGAAGAAATAAAAAAAAGAGCACAAGAAGTCGACTCAAAGTTTCATGCCGGAATTAAAGAGATTTTTCAATCCTTATCGAATAAAGAACATCCAGCCAAGGGGGAGGAGGCCGGAAAAGACGCGATGCTCCATTTAATGAAAGGTCTTGGATTAAATGTTGATGAGGATAATGTACAGACTCATTATACGCCTGGCCCGCCTCAGGTATTTCAAATTACTTGGGTTAATCGCCCCACAGCAAACCTTGCGGATGAAAATTCTAATATAAATAAGCTTACGAATATGTACTCGAATTGCTTGCGGCCCCAAGAAAAAGAACAATTTGATAATAATTGGAATAGGCATGTTGAACATGCTAAAACCGGCGGCCCAAAAATTGAAAAGGAAGAATTCCTCAAGCAAGCCGACCAATCATTCCAACATACCATTGATGCGTTAAAAAATCCTGAAGAAGCTCAAAAGTCAGATTTGTCATTCCACTGACTGATTTCTTGATGTTATGAACTTGAAGCTTCATATACTGCACATCTTATCCCTGCTCTTTTCTAAAAGTAAGGTTTCAAAAAGGCCTACTCTTGCCTTGTACGTTAACCATATTAGATCTATAACTATAAAAATAAATTATTTTCCTATATGCACTGTGATGGTGTTACTAAATTATTATTAAGGAAGAATATAAAGTGCTCCCCAAGAACCTTACAGTTCTCCATTTTCTTTTGCATGACATACACGTTTGTATGGACCTGCACTATATTGAGAAAATTCTCCCTTTGCCCATGCTGGAAATCGTTCCATCATGTCCAGTATATTTTGTAGGATTAATGAATCTTAAAAATAAATGTATCCCTGTACTTGATTTAGCTATGTGTACCGGCTTGATACGCAATGAAGAATATCCTTTAAATATACCCATCTTACTTTGCTCCGATAAACCTCTTTCCAAAGTCGCTGAGGAGAGTAAAGTGCGAGTAGAGGATGGAAAAAGGTCTAATGAAACACATCAAATTGGACTCATAGTTGATAAAGTACTTGGATTGAGCAGCATTGATGAACAGCAAATTGAAATTCATGAAGAATTTACAAGTAATAATTCACCTTTTTTGGGTGCTGTAACTCTAGAAACCGGTGTTTCGCTATTACTCAACATCAATTGGGTTTTTGCTTTAAAGTTAACTCAAGAAATTAACCAGTTGAGTACTAATCATGAGTAACAACATGAGCAATAATATATTAAATGACATAAAAAAACTCGAATCTGCATTTATCGAATTAATCCACAAGCGTTTTGGACTTGTGATCCATGTAAATCAGGCACAAGAATTAGTAAAAACGATTGGCGCTGCATGCAAAAAATTCAATTATCAGCCTCAAGAATATTTGGAGCAATTAAAAAAATGTTCCAGCAACTCTTCTTTATTAGCTGATTTAGTCGCAGCCATTACTGTGGGGGAAAGCTACTTTTTTCGTGATAAAAATCAAATACATTTACTTGAAAATAAGCTGTTGCCTCAATTAATAAAACAAAAATCACACGATTTTACTTTAAAAATTTGGAGTGCCGGTTGCTCTTCAGGCGAAGAAATATACACCATTGCCATGCTGTTAGCGGAACTTATACCCAATATGGATATATGGGATCTTTATTTATTAGGTACAGACATCAATACCGCAGCACTGCAAAAAGCAACAACAGGCACTTATGGACAATGGTCCATGCGTTCTATTCCAGAGAGATACATGCAACGCTATTTCCTGAAAAATAATCGTACACATATACTGTCGCCTGAAATTCGTGATTTAGTACAATTTAAATACCTTAATTTGTGTGATAACCGCTATCCATCCATAATTAATGGTATATTTGAGGTCGATTTAATCCTATGTCGTAATGTGCTCATTTATTTTGATAATGAGCTGGTTACTCAAATTATGAAAAAGATAAGCGCATGCATGACTGAAGATGCTTATCTTTTATTGGGTGCATCCGATCCTATTGTTACGACTGGGACAAATCTTGTCTTTCATCATGATGGTGCAATCTATTTTTCACTGGATAATGGTGATGGAACAAAAAAAGGATTTTGAATGATGATAAAAGAACAAAAGCATGCTTCAGAATTAATGCCCAAAAGCGAGGAAGCATTAAAGATACTGCAAGCAAGAGCAAAACAACTTGCCCACCAGGAAGTAGACATCCGTGAAAATCATGGTGTTGCCTTTGTTCGCTTCAGCTTAAGCAAAAATGAAATTTATGGAGTTTCTTATCAATACGTGCAAGAAATTCTGCATAATACCTCCATGGCACATCCTCCTTTCGCACCCAATTTTATTGCTGGAGTAATCAACTGGCGTGGTGCGTTGATTACAGTAGTGGATCTCCTCAAATTCTTTCATCCAAATCATTCGAGTCACCATCTCAAACAGGATAATCAATTTATTATTGTTGTTCATGCAACTAGTATAACTCTTGGCTTACTTGTTTACCGCATCGAGGGTAGTGAGACTTATCTGCCAAGTCAATTAGCTGCTCCTCTAACCTCTGCAACCGTGACCAATTCAGAATATATTCTAGGGTTACATCATGCTGTCACAGCAATCATTAATATGGAGGCTTTTATATCAAGCTTAAGCCAAGAAATTAAAACGCGTTTATACAAGATAGGAGAGGGTCATGGAAACTAATAGGAATAAACGAGGCTTTGTTATTACTGTACGTGCTCGCTTGCTTATTGGATTTATGGCCCTTAGCCTACCATTAATACTATTAATTATATTCTTAATACCCAAAGTTCACTCCATAGTTCAGCTTAGTCACAAAATTAGTTATGAAAGCTTACCCCAAGTTCTAGACAGTCAAATTCTCCAGACTCAAGATACACTTGAGCAGTGGGCAATGACGGGAGATTCTAAGAGTAAAGAAGCTTTTGAACACCTTTGGAATGAAATTAATGAGAGTAGAAACCAGTGGGATCAAGCTATGCACTCGTTAGGTGATCAACAATTACGGCAAGAATGGGATAGGCTACAAGACTTGTATCAAGTTCTTTATGATACTCAAATAGCAATAATAAATGCTCCTAGAAACCCCAATGATCCCAATAATGTAGAAAACAGTAGGAATAAGACCAGAAACATCATAAAAGTAATGATTGACATGCTTGATGGCGTTTATTCTACTCAAACAAAAAGCAGAGTCGGTGGAATATTTAATTCATTAGCGCAAGAAGTTGAGAAGAATACAAATATAATTAATAAAAATTTAGCTTCCTTAGAACACTCTGCCTATTTGTTATTAATTTTCGCTATCCTATTAACCATTATCATTCCTTATATAACCCAACGAGCTATATCAATTCCTGTAGATAAAGCAATTAACATCGCTGAACGAATCGCAGCAGGTGAACGTGACGTAGTAATTCAAATCCAATCTGAAGATAAGTTAGGCAAGCTGCTTTTATCGCTAAAAACCATGCAAGAAGCGATTAGGAAAAATGAGGAAACTCTTCAGACTAAAGAAGAAGAATCACGAGAGCTGTTTGAAAAACTGGTCAACTCATCGAAAAAATTTAGAGTGCATAGCAGTAAAGTTGCTGCAGGCGATCTTAGAGAGCGTCTTGAAATAGACAAAGAGGACATCTTACAAGATCTGGGTAAAGATTTAAATTCAATGACTGATGGGCTGGCATCAATTACCAAAAAAATTAGCAAAGTCAGCAATGACATCGTCACTATGGTAGGAACCGTACTCACAGCCGCAAATGAACAAGCAGAAGGAATTACCTCGCAAGCATCAGCTATAAATGAAATCAGTGCGTCATTGGAAGAAATAGATAAGAGTTCAAAACAAACTATGGCTAAAGCACAAACTCTGCGGGAAGTAGCGAAAAACACTTATGAGCAAGGAAAACTAGGCACAGAGTCAGTAGAGCAAAGTATTCAGGGGATTAAAGCTTCAGAGGAAAAGATGAAGCTTATTGCACAAACCATTCTTGATTTAAGTAATCACACCCAACAAATTGGCGACATTACCTCCGTAGTAAACACACTTGCCCAACAATCAAAGATGTTGGCATTGAATGCATCGATTGAAGCATCCAAAGCAGGAGAAGCAGGAAAAGGTTTTGCTGCAGTGGCAACTGAAGTAAGAAATCTCGCTGAGCAATCAGAACAGTCAACTGTACAGGTGCAAAGAATTCTCGAAGATATCCGGCGGACTACCGAAAAAGCAGTCACCGTTACAGAGGAAGGTGCTAAAACTCTTGATCTAGGGATTAAACTCATTGAGAAAGCAGGTCATGTCATTCAAGCCCTAAGTAAAATGATTAATGAAGCATCGATTTCGAGCCAGCATATTGAAGTAGCCATTCGTCAAGAAGCTGTTGGGATTGAACAAATCGTTGAGAGCATGAATGAAATTAATCGTACTACCTCAACTTTTTCCAGCAGCATAAAAGAGATGATGGCATTTATTCATAATTTGGATGATATTGCCAAACATCTAAAGGATGATGTGAATTTTTATAAAGTTTAGGAGCACACCCATATGACTCCAGACGATCCTTTATTAAAGCAGGTGCTTGAAACATTTAGTACGGAACTTGAATCATTATTAGCGCTCATCACCGATCATTTAAAAAAGATGAAGCACGGCGAATCAATGAGTCATTTAAATCAGATGATGGAGGAGATTTCTCGTGCAGGGCGAAATATTAAAGTATCAGCACTTTCTGTAGGTATTGATGAGCTAGGGAAAATTGCCGAGTATGTTGAAAAACTATTTGAGCCTTCGCAAGTCGTATCCCCTGAACGAATTAATTTAACATTTCGAGCCATAGAGGGAATGCGTGAAACGCTCCATAATTTTATAGAAAAAAAACCGCTTTCAGCTGAGCTGCATGCATTATTACAACAACTACAACACGCATTAAATCATGAAGAAGAAAAAAAAGAAGAAATTCAAATTATAGAGGAAAAACCAGCTTTATCTGAGCCTATTGCCCCAGTGACGCCTCCGGCAAATGCTGCGGATAATGAATTTATAAAAAAACTTATTGAAACTTTCAAAGCAGAACTCCAAGAAAATTCAGTCACGATCACGAATGGTGTGCTGCAGCTTGAAAAGGGGACTAAATCAGAACAAGAATTCCAGAGTTTACTGGAGGAAATTTTTCGTGTGGCTCATAACATCAAAGGATCTGCACGAGGTATAGGCGTTAATGATATTGGTGAGATTGCCCATCACATAGAAACTTTATTTGCAGCGATCCAGAAAAAAAGTATTAAAATTTCTCCTGAGCTCATTAACCTGTGTCTGCAATCGATCGATTACATGAATGAAGCAATGCAATGCTATACGGAACAAAAACCATTATCTTTTGATTTAGCAAACCACTTGCGACAACTTGAATACTATACAGAATCGCCTGCTCAAGAAATACTATCCCCATCAAAACCAACGGTTGAAACATCGCCGAAACTTGAAAAAGCGCCTAAGACTCATGAAATACAGAGCAAAACAAATGAATTTGATTCAATACGTGTCTCTTTGCAAAATTTAGATCGGGTTTCAGTTTATACTGAAGAAATCCAAGCCATTAAAATTGCTATTGAAGAATACTATTCCAAATTGACCAAGATGAATTACAAAATCGATCATCTGGTGCAATCATGGAAAAAAGATAAAACCAATTTCAACACTTTTTCGCAAAATGAAACGGGCTCATTAACTGCCCTATTCTCTACGAGCCTTGTTGAATTAGCTGAAATCAATAATTCAACTCATTTAATGCAAAGGGAGTTGCATACCTCTGTTAGCGAATTATCTATTTTATTAAATGCGCTCCAAGATGAAATTCGTACTTTACGTCTTGTACCGGTAACAACGCAATTACGTTATTTGCCACGAATTGTACGTGATTTGGCGCATGAGCTAAAAAAACAAGTCAATCTTGAAATAAATAGCAATGATGTAAAAATGGATAAAATGATACTTGATGGTTTAAAAGATCCTATAGTACACCTGCTACGTAATGCAATCGATCATGGCATAGAAAATACTGAGGCTCGTAAAGCTGCTGGCAAATCAGCACAAGGAAATATTTCGATTCATGTAAATCAAGAAGACAATCAGATTGTCTTTAAAATTATTGATGATGGGAGCGGAATTAAAACGAATGATTTAATTCGCACAGCACTGCAAAAAAACATCATCACCCAATCTGAGCTTGAAAATATGAAAAAAGCAGACCTTTATGCGCTTATTTTTCGTCCTGGTTTTTCTACTCGGGAAATTGCAACCGATATTTCTGGTCGAGGCGTAGGCTTGGATGTGGTGCGATCCAATTTACTCCGTTTAAAAGGCCAAGTCAGTGTTGAAAGCAAACCAGGGAAAGGAACCATCTTTTTTCTGAGAGTTCCTCTTACATTAGCGACTGAACGCGGATTGATTGTTTCATGCAATAACCAAATATTTGTGCTCCTTACCAACTCGGTAGAAAGTGTCATGTTATTAAAGAAACATGAGGTTATAGCCGTGGAAGGAAGCCCTTCTGTTCTTGTCAAAGAACAACCGGTTTTGTTATGCTCTTTGTCTAAGGTACTCCATCTTGATGAAAAAAAACAAAATAGAACAGAACATATCTCTGTTGTAATCATCAAAAAAAACGGGGATCGTATTGCCTTACTTGTCGACGAAATTATTGGTGAAAGGGAAATTGTACTCAAACCGTTGCAAGAACCCTTATCAAATATACCTTGTGTCATTGGAGCGACCTTGACAGGCAACAATCAAATTAATTTCGTATTAAACTCTTCAGAGATTATAAAGAGAATGCTGCTATAGTGAACTACTATCTATGATAAAAATTTTAATTGTTGATGATTCACCAACAGAAGTTGCAATAATTCAACACATTATAGAATCTGAAAAAGATATGGAAGTCATTGGTATCGCAAAAAATGGCAAGGAAGCTATTGAATTAACTGAAAAGTTAAAACCCAATCTCATTACCATGGATATTAAAATGCCCATCATGGATGGACTCGAGGCCACACGTCTTATTATGGCTCAAAATCCTACACCAATTGTCGTGATCAGTTCTCTGGTGAATGATGAATCACTCCATGCCACATTCCATATTCTTGAGGCAGGAGCATTAACTGCTTTGGCAAAGCCTGTTAATGTATTTTCTCCCTCTTTTGAGGAAAGCAGGCAACACATCGTTAATACACTACGCAGCCTTTCTGATATTCGTGTCATCAAAAAACCTTTGAAAAACCATTTAATTTTTGATGAGAGCAAAAAGTATAAAACAAAAGATGTCAAAACAACACATTACGAGATTATAGCGATGGGCGCTTCAGTTGGAGGCCCTATGGCATTACACACTATTCTCGCGCAATTAGCTCCTGATTTTCCTGTACCAATTCTGATTGTCCAACACATGAGCCGTGGCTTTATTCGAGGATTTGCACAATGGCTTGAAGAGAATGTAAGCCTTACCGTAAAAAATGCAGTAAATGATGAACCATTACAAAAGGGAACGGTATATATAGCACCTGAACATCAACATATGGTAGTTGAACGTGTTCATGAACAATTAATCTGTAAATTAGTTGATGGGCCTCCTGTTTCCGGTTTTTGCCCTTCGATTACCCGATTACTTCAATCAGTTGCCAACGTTTGTGGAAAAAAAGCCATTGGCATTTTATTAACTGGAATGAGTGATGATGGTGCGGAAGGCTTATTGGAATTAAAAGAAGCTCATGGACACACCTTGATTCAAGACCAAGAAAGTTCCATAGTTTTTGGTATGGGCGCTGTTGCCCAATCATTGAATGCTGTAGATCAAATCATTGAGTTAGAGAATATTGCCAGTTATTTAACAAAAATCTGCATCAGCGAAGATGAGTAACTCATTTATGGAAAAAGAAAATCCCGTGATCTTGATTGTAGATGATAGTGCCACTATGCGTTTAATCATCTGCGATGTATTAACTAAAGTTGGTTTTAATGTCATTCAGGCAGAGAATGGTGAGGCCGCATTATCACTACTCAAAACTACCAAACCTGACGCAATTTTGTTGGATGTGGAGATGCCTGGCCTTAATGGTTTTGAAGTATGTGCCGAGATTCGAAAATCACCTGATTTGCGTTATCTTCCAATTATGATGGTTACTGGTCTAGAGGATTATGCATCAGTTAATAAGGCGTTCCAGGTCGGAGCGACCGATTTTACCACCAAGCCCATTAATCCAACTCTATTAGGATATCGCGTCCGTTATATGGTGCGCACCAATTCCTATTTTCAGGATTTACAGATCGCGGAACAAAAGGTCAGAGCTCTAAATGAAGAACTTATCAACAAGCTGGTTGAGATCCAGCAAAATGCCATTGCAGTAGCTCGTTTTGTACCCCAAGATTTTCTAAAGGTACTTAATCGTAAGAATATTGTAGATATTAAACTCGGTGACTGTGTTGAAAAGGTCATGACGGTGCTCTTTTTAGATATAAAATCATTTACTACGATGGCCGAACGCTTATCACCTGTTGAAATCTTCAATCTCGTGAATACCCTGATGAGTTATTTAGATCCTGCCATTTTTAAAAATTCGGGTCTTATTGATAAATATATTGGTGATGCCATTATGGCTTTATTTAATGATGCAGATGATGCCGTAATTGCTGGATTGGATATGTTAGAAGCTCTGAAGACTTTTAATGCCACGCGAATACGCGATAACCTTCCCCCCATCAATGTAGGAATTGGCATAAACACGGGTAATTTGATTGTCGGCACTGTGGGCTTTGAAAAGCGTATGGATTGCAGTGTAATTAGCGATGCAGTCAATACCGCTTCCCGGCTTGAAACATTAACTCGAAGTTTTAATATTGAACTCATCATTGGTGAGGAAACCTATGAACAATTAAAACAAAAAGATCAATACGATCTGCGCTTCTTAGGTTTGACGACAGTAAAAGGTAAACGTCTACCCATAAAAATTTATGAAGTCTTTAATCATAATCCTCCAGTGGAAGTGCAATTTAAAAAAGATTCTGCCTCTATTTTTGCCACCGCATTGGAGCATTATGAGGCAAAACAATTTGATGAAGCCTCAAATCTTTTTGAGCAAATTATCATAAGTAATCCCAATGACTTACCCGCAAAATATTTTCTGCAGCAATGTAAGGAAAAGATGAGTGGTTAGTCTGAACAAAAGAACGTATAGCCTGGGTGAAGCAAAACCCGGGAGTTCTATAGCACCAAACAAGACTCCCGGGCTCGCTCACTTCACCCAGACTACCTTGCAAAAAACTTAACCTGCTTTAATTTGCTCAACCACTTGCTGATTGAGATGAGTCACGATAAGACTGACCAATTTAACTGCCTGATCATAATCACGTTTATCAAACATCCCTGCTTGTTGATGCGCATAACGAATGGGCACGCCAATATTAATGCTAGGAACCCCTGAACCTGAGCCTTGTACTTTTGAACCATCTTGGCCATAGCCTATTTCTGATTCCAACTGTACCTGAATGTTATTTTTTTGAGCTAAATCTAAAACCCAATTAAGCAATTCTTGATGGGGAATCATTGAGCGATCGTATACAAACAAAGTAGGGCCTTTGCCCAAAGCAATTCGTCCTTTGCGTTTTGCAATTAAAGCTGGGTAATCATCAGCAATACCAACCTCAACATTAATCGTAATATCCGGATGCGTACTCTGATAAACGGTACTTGCCCCGCGCAAACCCACCTCTTCCTGTACTGTAGCCGCGGCATAGAGTTGATTTGGTCGATCCTGATTTTTTATGGAGTCCAGAACATCGCTAATCAGCGCCAATCCCAAGCGATCGTCAAGAGCCTTTGCTAGAAAACGGTTTTCACTTAATGGGCTGAATTGACTTGCGGGAGTAACTTGTAATCCTGGGCGCACATTAAATTTCGTTTCAGCCTGTTCCTTTGTTTCTGCACCAATATCAAGAAATACTGCATTTCCCATGGGTAATTGATTTTTTTTGGCCTCGTCAATAAGGTGGGTCGAGTCCATACCTGAATAAGCTAAAATAGGCCCTTTAGGAGTAGAAACCATCCAACGTTGTGCAAAAATTACTGAAGAGGGAATACCGCCTAATGGGATAACCTTTAAAAAACCATCAGGAGTTATTGATTCGATCATATACCCTACTTCGTCCATGTGTGCCATTAATAAAACATTAGGGCCTTTTTGATTTGCTTTATATTGGCCAATCAAATTACCCATCCCATCTACAGTAACCTTGCTCATGGAGGGCTGCCATTGTTGTTTCACCGCATCACGAACAGACTTCTCAAAACCGGATGCACCTGCCAAATCAGTTAACTTTGCTAAAGAGTGCTCATCTGCAATAGCACCTGTTGCCTGAATCAGCATCAATCCCATCGTAAATAGATTTAATTTCTTCATAACAAAATGTCCTTATTTAAAATCCAGCACCTAAAATACACATCAATAATCCGGAAAAATGCAATTCCCCTATGTCCTGTGCTTGCGGCTTTTCCGGCTCAGAGATCCATTCCTGGATTCTGCGGACAAGCCGCAGAACGTAGAGAGTGTTTTTAACCCAATGATTGCGACATGATTCTACCATAACCTGCCATAACCTGAACTCGGCGTAAGAATCAAGACCAGCGCCGATTCGTACGTCGAGTCAAAGTTCCTATAGTAACCGCCTGGTATTTAAGCTATTATTGGTTTTTTTATATTGGAACATTTTTTTACCATGCACAGCGTTATTGTCATTCCTGCCCGTTACGCTTCAACTCGTTTACCAGGAAAGCCTTTGGCAATGATTCGTGGTCAAACTATGTTACACCGTGTGGTTCGTCTATCACGTGCTGCAGCTGAAGGATTAAAAAATGTTTCTGTACTCGTTGCCACCGATGATGAGCGAATTGTCCAACATTGCGATGAAATAGGTGTTGCATCAATCATGACCTCGCCAGAGGCGCCCAGCGGAACGGATCGTGTCGCTGAAGCAATACGCTCTATGAGAAGCAAGCCGGATTTCATTTTAAACATGCAAGGCGATGCTCCGTTGACACCACCAGATTTTTTACGTGCATTAATTGATGCTTTCGCTGCCTCTCCTTGTGATGCAGTAACCCCTGTAACCCAGTTAACCTGGAAACAGCTGGATGTACTGCGCCAAAATAAATTGGCTACCCCCTTTAGTGGTACTACGGCCGTATTCAATGAAAAAACAGGCAATGCTTTTTGGTTCAGCAAAAATATTATTCCTGCCATTCGCAAAGAAGATGAATTACGTCAGAAAAGTGATAAAAGTCCGGTATTTCGTCATATTGGTTTATATGGCTATTCAATGGACATGCTCGAAAAATACATTACCCTGCCAGAAAGCACCTTTGAAAAAATGGAAGGATTGGAGCAATTACGCATCCTCGAAAACGGTTATACCCTTCGTTGTATTCCTGTTGACTATAAAGGTCGAGCCAGTATGTCAGGTATTGATAGCCCAGAAGATGTAGTTCGTGCTGAAACGTTGATTGCCCAATACGGTGAATTATTAGAGAGTCTGTAACGATGAGAACACGATTACTTGTTGCACGCCATGGAAATACTTTTGCACCTGGTGAGGTGGTTAGAAGAGTAGGAACTACCGATTTGCCCTTGGTCAATAGTGGTTTGCATCAGGGACGTATACTAGGTACCTATCTGCAAAAGAATGATCTTATGCCTGATGTCATCTTCACTTCGAAGCTCAAACGAGCCATACAAACTGCAAAAGAAGCACAAAGTGCTATGGGAATAAATTTACCAATTGAAACACTGGCTATCTTCAATGAAATTGATTATGGGCCTGATGAAAATCAACCTGAAGAGCGTGTCGTTGCACGCATTGGCAAAGAAGCGATTAATGCCTGGGAAACCCATGCCATAGTACCTGCTGGTTGGAATGTCGACCCTGCAGCGCTTATTAATAATTGGATGGATTTTTCTACTCGTCTGCGTCAAGAGTACCCTGGAAAAACATGTCTGGTGGTCACAAGTAATGGGATCGCCCGTTTTTCGCCTTATTTGACTGGTGATTTCACAACATTCAGCGCCCAATATGAGATCAAAATAGCGACAGGAGCACTGTGTGTCTTTGAAAATGAAGAGCCTTCAGAGGTATGGCAATGCCGTGCATGGAATGTGAAGCCTGCATTACAACCGTAATGTAGGCCTGGGTGCTGCGTGCGCAGCGGAACCCGGGAATGAATTCTTCCGCTGCACTCAGGCTACATTTCTATTTATTACATGTTATCAAAATAATTTTTTAACGTTTGCTGCACATCTAAATTGAGCTCACCAGAATTAGGATCAATCGCGCTTACCGTATCCCCAAGATAACCAATTGCCCAGAAGAAGATGTTGTTTGTTTCCATATTCGCCTGTAAATAAGGCATTAGCGAATTGATAAAAAATGCTTTTCCTTTTGCAGTTTTCCATGAGGCCTCGCCAAGCACAACAGGATAGCCTGCTTTATATAAAAATCCCCATGACCAGTCGAAACGTAATTGACTTGGCATCCCAGGCGCGGTTTCCCAACCAGCAACTTCAGCAGGGTATACATGCGGCGAAAAAACCAAATGGCTGTTTTGAGCCTGTTCATCACCCAATAACCATTGTAACGCCGGCTGATTTATTCCTTGACTGATTAACTGATTCTTAAATTTATCTTTATCAAATACAGCGATTCCGTTTTTAGCCTGTTTTTCATTTAGTAAAGGCTTAAAGTCCTCTCCCCAATTCCCTTTAAAAAACATACGTTCTAAATTGCCACATAAGGAGGGATCAGGAGAATGGCTGTATCCGTTGTCATTGACTACTTGGGATTTAGGGACACAAATTACTGGATTATTTGCATCATCATTTCCTGAATCAGGACCTTCTACAAATAACAGTAATTTAGGATTGTTTTTCTGCACTGCATTAGCAGCAGTTGCTATAACTTTTGTCCACGGTACTTGGGAGTCATGTGTTTTAAACCAATTTAAACGATAAGGCTCATTAAAAATATCAATGCCCAATACATTATCTAAATTGCGATTTTTAATTTCTGTTGCTAAGAGAGAAATATCATTTCCATAGCGTTGCATATCATAAACAGTACCATCTCGCATCGCATCACCATACCCATGACGATGATGGATATCAATCATTACTTTGATATTCTTCTTTTTTAATTCTTGTAACACAATCCAAAGTGCTTGTTTTGGACTGACTGCTTTGTCGCAAGCAGTACCATTACTTTGCCATGTTTTACAAAAGATACCATTACCTGCATTTGGGAAAGATTTGTCAGAAAGCCACTTATTTAAATCGACCTCATGTTGATCATCATAAAGCACCTCCGGTTGGATAGGCAATCGTAAGGTTTTAAAACTTACTGATGAATTCTTGTCTACCCCTGAACTGGGAAAATCCCATGGATGACTAATCAAATCCATCATGCCATAGGCTCTTGGATTGGAACTCAAAGATGGAATTGCATAAAAAGGATTGCTCTGTAAGCCTTGCAAAACATTCGTGTCTTGAAATCCAGACCATGATAGACCATCTATATGGACAATCTGCCCTTCATCATTGTAAATTTTACTTTCTCGGGTTTGATAGCCGTGTGCATCCAATGCAAGCATTAATAATAACCAACATCCTAATACTCTCATTTTTTTCATTCATGTACCTCCAGACTGCATAGACAACGTTCAAAAGTGGGCGTCATTTAACCACTTATGAATGACCTCAGGCTAAATATTGAATGAATTTTACAAAAATATAACAAATCAAGTGATTTAATTGGCGCAAAAAACAAACATCATAATGACCTGGGCGAATCGTAACCCGAGGTTCGTAAGCACACGCTCGAATCCCCAGGTTACAATTAATTAAAGAAAAATCTTTATCCTACGCTTGCAAAACGACGATCATTTTCATGAATTGATCTTTTAACCAACTCATCCATCTCTTCATTGGGTTCGCAGGGTTGATAAACAACTTTTAGGGGAGAAATATCCACAGTTGATTGGGCACTATCATTTTGCAAATAACCATCAAGGTTTCTAAAAGTAAGGTATTTATCTGTAGCAAACTCTTGGCATTGGGCCATGGTTTCATCTTGGCATATTGAAAATTTAATTAAATGTTCCACATGAAACGGTTCACGGCTTTTTGAAAACACATATTGCATATCGTACAGAACGCTATCAGCGCCAGCACAAAAATAAGAACCGGATTGAAATTTATTATTCTCAAATACATCACTACGAATGAGGCGACCTTCACCAGGTTGCAAGCCAGCAAGAGACACTTTGTGAGTTGCTATTTCTTTAGGATTGTCTGCAAAAGCATAACCAGTTAAAACCACACCTAATAGTAATGAGGCTATTTTCATCATTCTGTTTTAACTCCTAATGTGAAATAAATATTCCCTGTAATAGTTATTATCCCTAAACCACTGCAAAGAACAATAAAAGTAAGAAATTATCTAAATAAAGTGATAACTCTAATTAATTTCAGTCCGACATTATACCCTATTTCATACGAATAGTGTAAAAATTTATAAATTAATTCTCATTTTGATCGAAAATCTTCTAATAATTCGACATCAATCGGAATAAAAAAGAAGAGAACAATCAATGAAATGAATTAAAAATACCTTTTATTTCACGATCAAAAAGGTGTGTTTTTTTTGATCTTTCTGCTTTTTTATTAATCAAGCTTTAATTATTTGTTATCCTTGCCCAACTAAAAAATAAATATATCTTTTTACTGAATGGCTAAAACTTTAACTAAAAAGTTCAGAACTTCATTAGTATGTTATTTGAACAACCCTATGATGTGAAGAATAAAAAATTACTATCAGAATCTGCTTTTGCAATATATGAAAATGTAGTGAAACCTACCAAAGAAAAAGCAGGTTTTTCCAAGAAGTTTCTTTTACATCACAAAATACATTGTCAAACTTTACTATTCCATCTGCCGAAGTTGAAAATATTCATGACGAATTAGAAGAGGATATGAGCCGCTCAAATTTTCGATCTTTAAATGGATAGACTTCATGAGCACTTTTCTTAACTCCTTGAGAGCTAAAACCAAAAATGGGGACAATCTCATGATTAAAGCGATCCAACAATGAACTTTATAATCTAATTATACATATCAAATCTTATTCTTTACTTAACCATTTAAGCTCTTTCAGTGGTCAACTAGTTACCATAATGATAAGTAGATAAATAACTAATTGATTTTAGGATAAAAAAACTTTGCTATTAAAAAAAAATGGGTTATAACTCTCTTACCTGAATCATGGAATGACAGGGATCTAAGATGGGGCAGCATGATGCTGAATAATTATTTTTTCATGGAGTGAGAAAATGAACAGTAAAGTATTTTCGCAGCGCTTCAATCGCGAGTTAGCTTCATTGGGCTTTCCAGAAGAGTTAACTGAGAAAATCAAAGCAGTATCCAAAGTATTTGGTGTTTCACGTCATTTAGCAAACGCGTTAATTTTTGGCCACATACTTCCAGTAACTGAACAACTTAATAAGATTGCCGAAATTTTAGAAGTTTGTCCGCAATGGTTAGGTGGGGCAACTGACCGAAAGAAGACTTATCCAACCCGTGAAACAGCAGATAGTGTATAATAGTTAAAGTTGAGATAATTATTATATGTTGTAAAATGCTGTATCTGACTTTAATTATCGATTATCAGATACAGCAGAACATGTATCTATTTTCATCATAAAAAGCTTTTATTCGCGGATTACTACCATCATGGAATGCTTAAGTTTTTGTATTGCCAAATCAATTGATTTAACACGCGTAGACAATTATTTTAAAAATGCTTCGACTGATTTTACTTCACTGAAAACTCGGGATGTACTCAAGTTAAGCCTGAATCACAACAAAGATCATACCATATTCATTTTTAAAAATGGTACAGTGGTTTCCTGGGGAATCAAAAGATATCAAATTAATGATTATCTGAATACCATCAAACTCTTAATTGATAAACCCGTTGCCCTTTTGGTGCATGATGAATTCCATTATCAGCTCGATAATAAAACGACTATAGAACCCCATGATTTTTTCGATGTAGACTGCTTGACTATAGAAGATGAAAGTGACGAGCTCAAACTCAGTTTATCTTATGGGTTTTCTCAATCAGTCAAGTTACAATATTTTGAAACCATTATTGATGCGCTGATTGATAAATACAATCCTATGATCCAAAAATTGTCGCATACAGGCGAGATGGAAATTAGCCGTACGCAAATACAGCAGATTATTGGAGAAATCCTTGGAGCAAAAAGTGAAATGAATTTAATTAGTAATTTCCTTTATCATCCAAAATATTTTTGGCAACATCCAACTTTAGAAGAGCACTTCACGATGTTGGAACGTTACCTGCATATCCAAAGGCGCGTCAATGCGATTAATCATCGCTTGGATACGCTTAATGAAATCTTTGATATGTTTAATGGTTACTTGGATAATCGGCACGGTCATAATTTAGAGATTATCATTATCGTATTAATTATTTTGGAAATTGTAGTTGCTGTTTTAAACTTGCATTTTTAATAAATTCATTTTAATAAAAGCAAATTAACGTAAAACAAGCTATTCTTAAAAAAAACGAATCATATTTATTAATATCAATTATGCTTAGTAAAACTACCCAACTCACTGAGGAACAACTCAAAGAACTAGAAGAATTAAAAGCTGTCTGTAAAAAGAAAGATGGCAGCGTACCTAATTTATATACCCACTTACTCATCCAAAAAAGAAATTTACCTACAGTCTTAAGGTATCATGACAAACAACGATTAGTGGGATTTTTAAGTGTTTTTTTCTTTTATGAGGATGCAGTTGAAATTTCATTGCTTGTTCACCCAGATTATCGCCGCAAAGGTATTGCCAAAAAAATGCTTCGCAATATTTTACCTCTGGTAAAAGAGCAAGGCTATTTTAAATTAATTTTTTCTAGTCCTTACCTTTTAAATAGTCAATGGCTACCTGAACTCGGTTTTTCTTACATGCATAGTGAATACTATATGGAGCGGCATGATTTAACACCCTTACTGGACTACCAAAAAAATCTGACATACCGCACTGCAACAGAAAAGGATATTCCACTGCTTTGTGTTCTGGATGAGGCATGTTTCTTTAAAACGGAAGTAGAATTAGTTCCACGTTTTGAACACATACTGAGTGATAGAACATATCAAATAATCCTTGCATTTGAGGATAATCACCTTGTAGGAAAAGCACATATACGTTGGGAAAAAAATGGTGCAACACTTTCTGATATTGCCGTTTTGCCAATCCGGCAGGGAAAAGGTTTGGGAACAGCATTAATTTCACACTGTATTAATTATGCTTTAAGTGAAGGCAAACCTCACCTCAATCTTGATGTAGAAACGCATAATCAAAAAGCACTTAATCTCTATACTCGGCTTGGTTTTCTAACTGAAAATTCGTGTGATTACTGGGCAGTTGATTTCTATGAATTACAAAAACGAGTTATCGCCAAAAAAAGACGTTAACTTGCATACCTAAAGACAAACCCTTATATACCCAGGCGCGCAGAAAAATTTGCTCTGGATACATTTAGAAAACGGGGTTATCTCGGCTGCCTTAGACCGCTCTTTTTTGTAAAATAAAACCCTGTTCATATAGAGCTTGACAGAATTTAAACCCCCACTTTAGTATTGTCCTAAAAACTGAAACAACTATTTGCTGCAAAATTGTTTTCAACGTACATAGAACGTTTCATACTAAAAATAAAAAGGATCATAATGAAAAAAAGGGTTGTTATAACCGGCATGGAAATAACCTCTTCCATAGGAACAGGCTTAAGCAAATTCTGGGAGGCGGCAAAACAGGGACAATGCGGAATAAAACGCATTCAAAGCTATGATCCTTCATTGTATCCCACCCAAATAGCAGGCGAAGTGACTGATTTTTCCCTGGAACATCTTCCCGAGTTTAACAAGAATAAACGCTATCCACGAGTTGCCCAATTCGCGCTCTATTGCGCACATCATGCAATAGAACAATCCCAACTCACCCCCCATGAACTTAGCAAAGCAGGGACTTTCATCGGTACCGGGATGGGAGGATACCCCGAATCAGAAGCAAGCTATAAATTCTTCTTCGCTGACAATTGGAAAAAAATGCAGCCCCTGACTGTGATCAGAGGAATGTCCAATTCCATTGCAAATTTTATCGCGATAGCATTCGGCCTCAGTGGGCCTAATTCCACTATTTCTAATGCATGTGTTTCATCCGCCGATGCCATAGGGGCAGCTTACCAGCAAATCGCTAACGGCAGAATTTCCACTGCGATCTGTGGAGGCACTGAAGCACCACTTTGGGAATCAATGATGTCTGCATGGTGTAAATTAAAGGTGATGTCCACTAATAATGAAGAACCAACAAAAGCCTGTCGCCCATTTGATCTAAATCGTGAAGGGATGGTAATGGCAGAAGGTGCCGGAGTTTTAATTCTTGAAGAACTACATCAAGCCAGAGCACGAGGAGCTACTATTTTCGCAGAAATTATTGGTTTTGGTTCCAGCTGTGACGCATTTCATATTACCGCACCTTCTTCCGAAGGACAGCAACGCGCGATTCAAGGCGCATTGGATGATGCAAAATTATCACCGCGAGATATTCAGTATCTCAAAGCGCATGGGACTGGAACGCCATTAAATGATATGGTCGAAACACAAACGATTAAATCACTATTTGGTGAAAGAGCTTATGAGATCCCCATTACGGCACAAAAATCAATGATTGGGCATGCAATAGGTGCATCTGGTGTCATGGAAGTCATTTCCACATCTCTAAGTCTGCAACATGATTTGTTATTACCTACAATTAACTTAGAAACTCCAGATCCTGCCTGTGACTTGGATTATGTAGCTAATGAAGCCCGGAAAAAGACCATTGACATCGTATTGTCCAATCATTTTGCTTTTGGAGGCGCTAACGTTGCTTTGATCTTACGCAGATACATAAGATAAGAAATAGTAGCCCCGCCTGCAAGCAGGCGGGGCTACTAAGCTGTTAAACCTGAGCCATCCTCATGCAAATTTGGCATGGTTCTCTCAGGACTTGTTCGCGGGATCCAGGAAGTTTGCAATAAAACTGGATCCCACAGACAAGCCGCAGGACGTAGTTAACAAATAGAATATTTATTGAAAATCGCTTAATACACATCAAGATTTCTTATGAAAAACTGGCGATCTCTCTGGCGGTTAAGCCCCGCAATTGTCAAATTGAAAGAAAAAACCACGTTGTGAAGTAAACCGTGCCAGAAGGATAGAGATATTGATCTTTCCCTGGATGAGACCATGCAGGTCCTACGCTTACAGTAATAATTGACGACCAAACCTGAGGTAAAACAGGAGCAAATGGGTCATCGGTAGTATATCCTTATTACTGTAACCAGTCCGCAAAATCCTAAGACTGCTATTATTTTTTCAATATACCTATCCATTTGCTTTTTAACCATAAAATCCCAAGAATTCAGCCAATTTTATCCGGTATGTAGACATACTTACTTTTCTATACTTCACCTACCGTTGCATTTATCATCTAGATACTTTAATTTTTGTCTTGACGCATCACTGATTCATGATGATAAAAAATACACTTATCACTCAAAAGAAATCCCATTTTTTGTTATTAAATATATTTAGGAATGCAAGTGAAAACGAAACTGGGTCTTTTTGGCACAAACATTGAACTGAAAGAAATAAGAACTCAAGAAGAAAAGAGAATCCCATCGTTCAAGGTTATTTTTGTCGGAGACGTTTGCGGTAAAACCTCCCTGTTAAAAACGCTTACTTCGGGAAAATACCCCACGAATATTAGGGCCACAACAGGTGTGAATTTTTATCATAAGGTGATTGAATTCAAGGAAAATAAAATAAATCTTCACATATGGGATATTCCCGGAACAGCACGTTATGGAAATTTATGCAGGTTTTATTTTAAAGAAACAGACATTGCAATTATAGGTTTTGATTTGACTAGAAAAGTAACGTTTCATGGTGCTATGAAGTGGCTGGAAGAAATGAATCATCATTTAGATAGAAACTGCTTGGGGAAAATTATTTTAGTTGGGCTAAAAAGTGATGCAGAACCTGACGAAGAATTAGAGATTAAAGCACTGAATCGCTTTGTTAAGAATAATAATTTATTTTATATGACTGCAAGTGCAAAAGCAGGAGAAAATATAGAAGAGTTATTCCTGCAAGCAGTTACATTAAAAGTGGAATCATCATATCTTAAAGAAGAACCATTAATAACGCATCAAGTTGACGATTATCAATCCGATAGTAGATGCGTTATTTTATAGATACTGAATCAAAAACCTCTGCCGATAGTGTTAGCCAGAGATACTTTTAACTCATCTTTTATAAAGACCTCCAAGCAAAAAGGAAGCTATTTAAACCATAGCATTGGAGGTTTCTTGGGTATATAATCAGCTATTTTATAAAAAAAGGCCAATAAATGAGTTATTCACTAGGTGATATAGCAAATAAGGTACAAGGGGTAGTCATAGGGGATGACTCAATAAAAATTTCGTTCTTATCACCTATTGATGAGATTATGCCGGGAAGTCTGGTGTTTGCTGACAGCAATGAAAAGGTAAAATTAGCAGAAGCATCACAAGCAGCGGCCATCTTAGTCAATGAACAAACCTCTGTTGCAAAAAAACCATTCATCCAGGTAAAACATCCATTCAAAGCCTTTATTACTCTGATGCATTTTTTCCATCCCCCGCAAAAAATCATCCCT
Source organism: Legionella bozemanae (assembly GCF_001648595.1). Classification (GTDB taxonomy): domain Bacteria; phylum Pseudomonadota; class Gammaproteobacteria; order Legionellales; family Legionellaceae; genus Legionella; species Legionella bozemanae. Next base: position 217,958 of record NZ_LBAW01000003.1, read on the forward strand.
AATATTCATCCTACTGCAGTCATTGGCGAAGGAGTGACATTGGGAAAGGAAGTATTTATAGGACCTTATGTGGTGATTGAAGCAAACAGTAGTATTGGCGATAACTGTGTCCTAAAAAGTCATATTCATATTGGTCGTGAAGTGGCCGTGGGGGATAATACTACCATCCACTCCCATGTTACTGTGTACGATAAGTGTCAAATTGGTTCTCGAGTCATCATTCATGCCTCTACAGTTATTGGCTCCGATGGTTTTGGTTATACCTTTGTTGATGGCAAACATCTCAAAGTTCCCCATGTTGGGCGTGTCATTATTGAGGATGATGTAGAAATAGGTGCAAATACCGCTATAGATCGCGCCACGATGGGAGCAACTGTTATTGGTGAAGGGACTAAAATTGATAACCTCGTCCAAGTAGCACATTCTGTAAAATTAGGTAAGCATAATATTCTATGTGGTTTTACTGGCATCGCAGGAAGCACCACTTCAGGCAATCATGTTATTTTTGCTGCCAATGTTGGGGTTAGTGATCACGTACGCATTGATGATGGGGTGGTATTAGGCGCTCGCACAGGAGTACCGCCAAACAAACATCTGAAAGAAGGAAACATTTATTTAGGAAATCCGGCTCGTCCTAAAGATCTTGCGATTCAACATGAACTCGGTGTCAATCGAATTCCTTTAATACGCAAAAACATTAAGGCTCTTTCCGAACAAGTCGAATTATTGAAAAAGCAACTTGCCAAAGAAGAGGCAGAATAACTATGACACCCCCCTTGATTCTCATTGACGGCTCATCCTATTTTTTTCGTGCATTTCATGCATTACCGCCTTTGACTAATTCAAAAGGGCAACCCACAGGAGCCATCTATGGGGTAGCCAATATGATTAAAAAGCTCATTAAAGATTATCAGCCAGAGGAGCTGGCAGTAGTCTTTGATGCCAAGGGAAAAACATTCAGGGATGAATGGTATCCAGAGTATAAAGCACATAGACCGCCCATGCCCCAAGAACTAAGTACCCAATTTGCGCCCTTAATCCAGCTACTGGAAGCTATGGGACTTCCTATACTGATTATCGAGGGAGTCGAAGCAGATGATGTAATCGGTACCCTAGCAAAGCAGGCTACTGAACAGGGAATCCCTGTAGTGATCTCTACAGGCGATAAAGATATGGCACAACTCGTCAATGAACATATTACGTTAATCAATACCATGAGTAATACTATCTTGGATATTGAAGGCGTCAAAGTGAAATTTGGGATAGAACCCTCACAAGTAATTGATTATCTTACACTTATTGGAGACAGTGTCGATAATATTCCCGGGGTAACTAAATGTGGGCCCAAAACAGCAGTCAAATGGCTTACGGAATATCAAACTCTGGATAATCTGATTCAGCATGCGGATGAGATTGGCGGCAAAATTGGGGAGAATTTGCGTACAAGTATCCCGCAACTGCCATTATCCAAAAAATTGGTAACGATCAAAACCGATGTTGATTTACCCTTAAGTTGGGGCGAATTAAAACCTAATCCAATGAATAAAGAACGACTCATTGAACTAACCCGTGAATTTGAATTTAAAAACTGGCTCAAAGAACTTTTGGGAGAAGAAGGAAGTGCCTCTGCAAGTAAGCCCGTTATTTCCAGCATTCCTTTTGAATTGATTACCACCAACCAGCAATTAAACCATTTGCTCAATCAATTAGAGCAATGCCAAGTATTCTGCATCGATACAGAAACAACCAGCATCGATATTATGCTCGCAGAACTTGTCGGGATTTCCTTAGCAATTGAAGAAGGAAAAGCAGTGTACATTCCCTTTACACATACTGACGGCACTGTGCAATTGATACGTGAAGAAGTTTTAACTGCTTTAAAACCCATTTTAGAAAATCCGGACATAAAAAAAATCGGTCAAAACCTCAAATACGATTATGCCGTATTGAAAAATCATGGCATTAACCTAAAAGGGATAAGTTATGACACCATGTTAGAGTCTTATGTACTCAACAGTGGTGCAGGACGTCATGACATGGATTCATTGGCCTTAAAATATCTGGGACATAAAACGATTAGCTATGAAGAAGTTGCTGGCAAAGGAGCAAAACAACTGCGTTTTGATCAGATCCCGGTGGATAAAGCAGCAGCTTATGCTGCAGAAGATGCAGAGATTACATTGCAACTGCACAATAAGCTTTTTCCTTTAATTCCGGAATCCGTACAAAGTGTCTTTACTGATATAGAAATGCCATTAGTTACCGTTCTTGCAGACATAGAGCGCCGCGGGGTACTCATTGATGCCGTGACTTTGGAGCAGCATGGAAAACGCTTGAAAGAACGCATTCATGCATTGGAGCAAGAAGCATTACAATTGGCTGGCAGACCCTTTAACCTGAACTCGCCCAAACAATTACAAGAAATTCTCTTTGATTCGCACAAACTGCCAATAATCGCAAAAACGCCCACGGGACAACCCTCTACAGCAGAGTCTGTATTACAGGAATTAGCTTATGATTATCACCTTGCTGCAGTGATCCTTGAATACCGCAGTCTTACTAAACTCGTTTCTACCTATATTGACACTCTGCCTAAAAAAATTAATCCAAAAACACTCAGAGTACATACATCTTATAACCAGGCAGTCACGGCAACTGGTAGGCTTTCTTCAAGCGAACCCAATTTACAAAACATTCCCATACGCAGTGAAGAAGGCCGTTTAATTCGCACTGCATTCATAGCTCCTGAGAACTTTCTTATTCTTGCAGCAGATTACTCCCAAATTGAATTGCGGATCATGGCTCATCTGTCACAAGATGAAAATTTGTTAAAAGCCTTTGCCCTGGGCTGGGATATTCATGCAGCAACAGCCAGCGAAATCTTTCAAATTCCCTTGAATGAAGTAAGCAACGAGCAACGCCGCAGAGCTAAAGCAGTCAATTTTGGCCTGATTTATGGAATGTCTTCTTTTGGCCTGGCAAAACAAATTGGTGTGGAACGCCAAGATGCACAATATTACATCGATACCTATTTTCAACGTTACCCTAAAGTTTTGGAATACATGAACCGAACCCGTCAACAGGCTCATCAGCTTGGTTATGTAGAAACTCTATTCGGTAGACGTTTGTATTTACCCGAAATTAATGCACGCAATTTAGTAAGACAAAGGGCAGCAGAACGGACAGCAATTAATGCGCCTATGCAAGGCACTGCAGCAGACATCATTAAAAAAGCCATGATAACTATTGCTAAATGGCAAAATGAACAAAAAAATCCACCAGCAAAAATGATTATGCAAGTTCATGATGAATTGGTTTTTGAAGTCTATGATAAAGAAGTTGAAGCAAGTAAAAAGATGATTCGTGAATTAATGGAACATGCGGTAAAACTTTCCGTCCCGCTTGTAGTCTCTATTGGTATAGGCTCCAATTGGGATGCCGCTCACTAAGCACTTAAAAAGAAACAAGGCTCAAGCCGTTAGTACCTTATTTTATACATGATGCGTTGCCCAATAAATATTCAATGCATCACCATATTCAAGGGGTTTAATGATTTGTCCTCGTACATTTAGATCCTTGATTGCAAGCTTGTCCTCTTTTGTATACGCATTTGTCAAAATGAATACCTCTGTAAAAGCCAATGACGGATCCTTGCGAATAATTCTCAGCAAATCGATCCCATTTACTTTAGGAACATTAATATCAAGGAGAATTACTTTTGGGTGAATTTTATTTTGCCCATCCCGTCCATACAGTTTATTTAAAGCTTCTTCGCCATTTGAAGCAACTTCAATAGCGCACGACTCTTTAACTTTTTTAAATATGCGCCTGACTCCTTCAACATCAACAATATCATCTTCAATATACAAAATATCAACGATATTTTCGTAGGATTCCATAGTCATTCTCCTACCGCGTTCATCTGCTTTTAAATAGATCACAAAAAGTGCGCGGAACTCAGGAAATAGTTTATCTAAAAAGACTTACATTCATTACATTGAATTCATATGTTAATTATAGTATCAATAAAAATCATTTTGTGAAAAAATTAAATTTATTGCCTATAATCTATATTAATCGAACAAAGGAATAAAAAAATGTATGAATTAGATAATACCATTAATTTTATGCTCGTAGATGATGATGAAATTGATATCAAAGACATACAAAGAACTTTTAAAAAAAATAATATCAACAATCCACTTCATGTAGCAACAAATGGAGTAGATGCATTAAATAAGTTATTGGGCATAAATGGAGAAAAAAAATTAAAACCCACGCCCAAAATAATTATTCTGGACATTAATATGCCTAAAATGAATGGCATAGAATTCATGAAAAATATCCGCACAAATAAAAAATTAAAATCACTACTGGTTTTTATTCTCACTACTTCAAATAGTGAGAAAGATAAAATAGATGCATATAACTTAAATGCTGCAGGTTATATTGTAAAACCATTTCAAGTTTCAGAATTTATGGAAATGATTTCATCATTGCATCACTATTGGAATCTACTTGAGTTTCCTAACAAGAATGCAAGTTAGCGCGCTCACAATTTCTTATTGATATTCAATGACTAGAGCGCTTTCTTTTTTTTGATCTGCTTAGGCCAGGTAAATGACATCGTCGTACCATGCCCTACTTGCGACTGAACCATCACTTTCCCACCCTGGGATTCGACAATTTTTTTAACGATACTCAAACCAATACCCGTAGACTCCAACTCATCCCTTGATTTGAGGGTCTGAAAAACAACAAAAATCTTATTAAAAAATTCCGGTGCAATCCCTGGGCCATCATCTTTAATAGTAAACAGGTAAAATGCACCTAATGTATCCACCTCGATTTTGATAGTACCCTTTTCTCGATGATGATGTTTAAAACTATTACCAAGTATATTAGAAAATACTTGAATCAATGGAATTTTAGCGGTTTTAAAAATCGGGAGGCGTTTAGGATATTGTATTTTAAATCGACCTTCAGGATTAAGATTTTCAATGATGTCTTTCAGAATTTCTTTGGTATTCACACGCTCAACATTCAAATCCAAACGACCTGCTCGTGAATATTGTAATATTCCATCAATTAAATTCGCTAAGCGTAAAGTACGTTGACGTAATAAGGCCAAGTGCTCTTTTGATTTATCATCCAACTTATCGGCATTATCCTCCTCAAGCCAGGTAGCTAATCGTTCAATAGCCCGTAAAGGAGCTTTTAAATCATGTGATGCAATGTAAGCAAATTGCTCCAACTCTTCATTCGTCTTAAGAAGTTGATCTTCAATTCGCTTCGCTTCTGTAATATCTTTGGAAATCATCACGTAGCCAACAGGAACACCCTTATCATCCCGCCGTAATGTTAGAGTGACGGCAGCAATAAAACGCGAGCGGTCTTTACGAACACGCTCGAACACTTCTTCTGCGTTTCCTTTTTCTAATGCTCTGTTCATAAACTCCTGAGCTGCTCCGGATTTAATGTCTTCTCGTGTATGGAGTACAAAAATATTTTTTTTATTCACCATCTCGGGGGCAGTGTACCCATAATTCCGGTACGCTCCTTCATTCCATAAGATTATTTTTCCCTTCAAGTCAATGCCTACGATAGAATATTCGATAGAGCTGTCCAGAATATTTTGTAGCATACTTTTTGTATAAAATGTTTCTTCTGTTTTAATAGTTTGTACCTCCTGGTCGAACAAACTCTTTTTTGACTGTGTTTTTCTCTGGTGTTTTTTAGCTTCTTTTAATTGTTGCGCAGAGGGACCAGGATTATCTGCTTTTTCGCTAATTTTTTTATTTTTACGTACTTGTTTGTGATCTGAGAGACTCTGTGTCCGGTCATAGTCCATCATCATGGTTTCCTTAAAAAAAGATCATTGATAACGTCACAGAAATAGGATAACTCTAATTATAGCGCGTGTTTCAGATGCTTGCTGATTTTACGTTGATACCGGCTCTAAGATATAGATTATCAAGCCAGATGATGCAATCAAAGATGATAGCTGGCTTGTCTTTTAGAACGAGTTATATGTGAAAAAGCTTGTTTTTCATCGACCGATTCATCGAAATAATACGCCCAAGCTTTTTGAATGCATTCTGAACTTACGGTTTTAGTCCAAGTATTGTACTCGTTTACTAAACGATTATATTGCATCAAAACTTTAGCAAAAGCACCACGCATAAATTCGGAATCTGACCAGGTAATAAGAGGAAGATGAGGATATTTTTGCAGTATGATTGCTGCAAGTTGTGGCCCATGAGTAGAAAATTCGTCAATCAAATTCAACTCACCATCAATGATAACCAGATCCGGGACATGGGTATCTATAAAAGACAGAGCGTCCTGACTATTATTTACAACATCTATTGCTACTGAAGCAATAACTGATTCTAATAGTCGAGACAAGCAAAATGCATTAAAAGCGTTGTCTTCAATAATTAATACACGCATCGCGTCCGGGCTCCCTGTTAGTTCATCATTAAGTATAAAGATCAAACCTTAAGGAAGAATTAAGAAATTATTTTTTGGAAAAATTATTTCTGTTAAAAATAGATAATATAGTCTAAATTAGACTAATATATATAAATTAACTTTAATTAACGTTGTTTCAATATGAAGAAGGCAATTAAAAATTTTTTACCCACAGCGGAGGCAATCCAACGCTTGTTGTACCCTTATGCAGAAATTATTGTGCATGATGTAACACAAAATAAAATTGCGGCTATTTACAATCCATTTTCCAAACGTCGAGTAGGCGATCCATCCCTACTGGAGCAAGATGGGCTGCAACTACTGAATGATTGTGTTGGCCCCTACGAAAAAACAAATTGGAATGGAAACAAAATCAAATCCGTCAGCAGTATGATTCGTGATGAAAATCATAATGTAGTGGGCATGTTGTGCATTAATCTTGATGTTTCAGTAATGGAAAAGTTTAATGAGTTTTTGCAACAATTTCTTCAGTGCGCCCAATTCATAGCAAAGCCAGAGCCTCTATTTAAAGATGATTGGCAAGAGCGCATTAATACCTACATCCATCATTACTTAAATGAACATCAATTACTACTTGATTCATTAAATCGAAAAGAAAAAAAAGCCCTAATAGATCACCTGTATGCAATCGGCGCTTTTTCCGGGAAAAATGCAGCACACTATATTGCGCAAATTCTCAATGTGTCACGAGCCACTATTTATAATTATCTACATCAGTCCTCAGGAGAAAAATGAATGTTTGATGTAAAAACTGCAGTACTTAAAGCTGAAAATAGAATTCGTAGCCATATTCGTGAAACACCTTTGGATTTCTCTGTACCGCTAAGCAAGCTTACCCATGTGAATCTTTATTTAAAATGTGAAAACTTACAATATACAAGTTCATTCAAAGTGCGGGGCGCACTTAATGCATTACTCTCCCTAAAAAAAGACCAACAAAATGGCATTGTGGCAGCATCAACAGGAAATCATGGAGCAGCGATTGCCTATGGGCTACATAAATTAAATCTTCCAGGAGTTATTTTTGTACCTGAAAATGTGTCTCCTGTAAAAAAGGAAAATATCAGTTTTTATAATGCGCCACTTAGGCTTTATGGAAAAGATTGCGTCGAAACCGAATTACAGGCAATAGACTATGCAAAACAACACGATATGGTTTACGTATCACCCTATAATAATATGCAAGTCATTGCTGGTCAGGGTACCATTGGTATTGAACTGATGCGCCAAATGGATTCTGTAGATGTTATTTTTATCCCTGTAGGTGGGGGAGGATTAATCAGCGGCATTGCAGGATATATTAAAGCAGTTTCTCCTAGAACAAAAATTATTGGATGTTTACCTGAAAACTCTCCGGTCATGTCAGAATCGATTAAAGCAGGAAAAATTATTTCCATGGAAACCTTGCCCACGTTATCCGATGCTACAGCAGGAGGAATGGAGCCTGATTCAATAACCTTTGATCTGTGTGGCAAGTACGTTGATGATTTTGTTTTAGTCTCTGAAAACGAAATTCGCTCCGCGCTACTTACCGTATTGAAAATCCAGCATCTATTAATCGAAGGCGCTGCTGGCGTAGCGCTGGCTGCATTTTTAAAATGTGCTGAATATTACCAAGGAAAAAATACAGTAGTTGTTTTAAGTGGCGCTAATATTAGCCTGGAAACATTAAGAAATGTAATCCAGTAATTAAAATAATCACATTCAGTCATTATTGAGTCTTGGCCGGACGGGCCATAGTTGAGCGCAGGCTGTGAGAAAGTTTTTCTAAACAAGCGCAGCATACATCAGTATGTGGTGACATTGATTAGGGAAATTTTCTCGCAAGATGCGCCAAATATGACCGTTCCTCGAAAGGATCTAACGCCCGCCGCCATCTCCACCATAGCCTTTTTCATTATTTGAAGAAATCGGTGGCTGATCGACATTGCAGGAGCTGACAAATACGGCGAATCCTGCCAAACAACAAGCAAGAATAACTCTTTTCAATTGTTTCATAGTTAACATGGGCTTTCCTTATATAATTAACTCCATAATATCTACCTATTTATTTGTTATATTATAATCTGTAATTATCTCTTTGATTACATTCCAGGACTTTTCGACATCCAATGGATTGGTGCCTGGTAATTTTGCACATACAATCAACGCCTTCCATAACGCCCATCCGCGAGCACGCGCCCATGTTGCCGTATCCAGTTGAAGCACCTTACGAAACGTATTGCGACTTTCCTCTTTAAAAAAAGTCCAAGCAATTACCAGGTCACATGCAGGATCACCAATCGCCAATTGACCAAAATCAATCACAGCACAGAGACAGCCTTCTTTAACTAATAAATTGCCTACAGCAATATCTCCATGAATCCAAACGGGCTTACCTTGCCAAGACTCGCTTAGTGCCTCAGACCATATGGAAGAAAAAATCTCGGTGTCAGTATGTCTGTCTAAAATTTTAATTGCTTCTTGCACCTCAGCATCATAAGTTGACAGTGCTCCCCCACGATAGAAACTGTGCTCACCCGCTACTGGCCCCCCTTCAGCATCAATTTTTTGTAATTCCAACAAAAATTGGGCTAAATCAGCGGCAAATAATTCCATATCCTTAATTCGCTCAATTGATGCTGTTTGTCCTTCAATCCATCGATAAATTGACCAAGGCCATGGATAATCTGCTACAGGTTCACCTTTGGCTAAAGGTGTAGGAATTGGTAAAGATAAATGGGGCGCAAGATAAGGTAACCAAAGCTGCTCTTTTTCTACTTGCAAGGCATAAAATGATGCGCTTGGAAGCCGGACGGTCATTTCAGTGCCTAAATGAAAGGTTCTGTTATCCCAACCACTGAACGCTACAGGCTTAATAGGTAAATCAGACCATTGCGGGAATTGTGCATCAATTAATCTGCGTACAAGTGAAACATCAATAGGTACCGTCATAGCTCTCCCCGAAAATTTGCTGAATCGGGCTAATTTTTACCGCACACACTTTATGCGTTTTGCAAAAAATTTACACCTCAACATCATGTGCCAATAAACGTCTGTTTGCACGGAAATACGTTGCAGGAGAGTGTTCCAATAAATCAGAAAGTTTTTCCATATAAATACAAGCAAAACGATCGACTTGATAGGCAAAATAACTTTCCTCTGCTCCAGCGCGAAAAACACGTTCCCATTTTGGATTAAAATAGCTTTGTTGTTCTTTTAACAATTTAGTCAGTTGGGCATCAATCCTGCTGATTTGTGCTTGCAATTCTTGTATTTCATGACTGTATTGCTTTGAACCTTCATCAATCATCTTAGTGTATAAATTAACATATTGCTTTTCTAAATCCTTTTTTATTTCCATCGCTTCACTGATTTTTTTCTCTATAGGCATTGCCCGGGCTTGTGCGACTATTTCTTCTCCAAGCTCTTCAACAACCAAAGCGGTTCGCCAATTACAATCTTTTTTTAACCTTAAGATATCTCCATAGATGTGATCACCAATATAAAGAATCTCATCACCACGAACATGCAAATCTTCGGTGAATTTTTTGGCATTACCTCCTTGGTATACACCTGGAACTATAGGACCCATTGTATTAGTCATTGTTCCCGTAGCGGGATGAACTGATAAAAAACGCAGATTATCGTAAAAAAAGCGTGGCTTATTGGCCAGGGTAATGACAAATTCAAATAAATTGATCCAGCTTTCACCTCTCTTCAAGAAAGGGTTAATTGCGTATTCCAATAGTAGCTTTGTATAGGAAAAGTCGGAATTGGTTAGAACAAATATTTTTTTGCCATGATGAATGAAATGCTTCAGGCCCTCAACCAGGGCACGCTCTTTAATAACATATGTAGGTAAATTTTTACTAATAATTGTTTTTAAACTACCGTCAGAATGAACTTTATCCACGCAAAATTGTACGTCTTGTGCAATGGTTTGATAACTGGGTATTTCTTCAGGGTACAATGAATCCTTTAAATCAACTAATTGGCCATATAGAACACAGAAAGCGATCGAAAAAGCAGTATCTATAGCCATATAATTCGAATCACTCAAATCAACATAAATACTTCGATAAATTTTTTGCTGTTCAGCAAAATCAATAGGTTTAGTGCCATGATAACTTTGACGAATTGCACCATAACGACTTAACTTTAAAATATTGCCGTTTTTACTATCAATAACCAAACCACGAATCGCATCGTGATAATTAAAATTCAATTTTTTAATTTGTTCAGGATAATGTTTTACCTCTACCAACTGTTCTTTAACAAGTTGGTAAACCAAAGACTCAAAATTCTCAGAATTATAACGAATCAAGGTATGATCCATGTCCAGACCAATCAACTTGATTTTTTTCATATTCAGAATTCTGTTTACATAAACTTTATGTTCATTCATTAGCCTAAAACCTGTTTTGTTAAAGTAAACTGGGTAAAGCGAAACGTCGCTGCTCCCATCCTGCGTTCTGCGGGCTTTCCGCGAAATCCAGGAAGCACAAGACATCACTATATCTCGCGGACAAGTCCTGAGAGCCCCATTTTTTTCACCCTACGTACCGCGCTTTATGCCAGGAGATCTTGTCCATTGAAACAGTCTCAAATTATAGATTTGTTAAAATATTTTCTAGATACCGCGCATAAAGCGCGGTATCTAGGGGATTTATTTCACGCGCTTCACACCATCTTGAGAAGCCAATAAAATTATATCTGCTGTACGGTGTGCAAATATCCCGTTTTCCACAACCCCAGTAATTCGATTAATGCGATCTTCCATGTCCATAGGTTCATTGATTGTTAAATTGAATACATCAAGAATAATATTACCATTATCAGTGATAAAACCCTCTCTATACTCAGGATCACCACCTAACTGAACTAACTTCCGAGCAACCATACTTCGCGCCTGAGGAATTACCTCCACAGCAACAGGAAAATTTCCCAAATGTTTTACAAGCTTTGATTCATCCACGATACAAATAAATTTTTCTGCTACCTGGGCGACAATTTTTTCGCGAGTATGAGCACCTCCACCTCCCTTAATCATTTCACCATGCCCAGTCACTTCATCAGCACCATCAATATAAATCGGTAAATCCTGTACTGAATTTAAATCAACAACAGGAATGCCTTCTTGCCGCAATAAAGCTTCCGTCGCTTTGGAGCTCGATACACATGCATCAATTCTGTGCTTTATAGTAGCCAGTTCTTTAATAAAAAAATTTACTGTAGATCCGGTACCCACACCGACCACCATATCGTCTTCGATGTATTGCAATGCAGCTTTTGCTGCTTTTATTTTTAATTCACTCATTAAGCACCGCTCCCCTTTCTTTGCCTCACAATTTCATATAAAGAAACGCCGGTGGCTACTGAAACGTTTAAACTGGCTACACTGCCTAACATAGGCAAAGAAAATAAACCATCACAATGTTCGCGTGTCAATCGGCGTAGTCCTTCACCTTCTGCTCCCATCACAATGGCAACATTTCCAGTGCAATCCATTTGATATAAGGAGCTGACTGCCTCGCCAGCCGCACCGTAGATCCAGACCCCATGTTCTTTTAAAAGTTCCATACTACGAACTAAATTAGTTACTCTTGCCAAAGGTATCGACTCTGCTGCGCCACATGCCACCTTGCTCACTACAGGAGTAATACTGGCACTCTTGTCTTTAGGGATCACTACAAAATCCACACCGGTTGCATCTGCAGTACGCAAACATGCTCCTAAATTATGGGGGTCGGTGATTCCATCTAGGATAAGAATCAAAGCAGGCTGCTTACTGGACGCCAATAATGCAAGTAAATGGGATTCATTGTAATCGGGCAATGAAGATGCGCTTGCAACAACGCCCTGATGGGCAAAATCTGCAAAGCGCTGGTTCATTTTTTGCGTACTTAATTTTTCAATGTTAATGTGTGCTTGTGTCGCTTTATCAATAATATCCTGCAGCCGCTTATCCATCCGATCTTCACTGATATACAGTTTTTTAGTTACCCGATGCGGGTTGGTTAACAAAGCAAAAACTGCATGGACCCCATAGACATACTGCTCACTCATGACTGACTGCTTCCTCTACGGGCTCAAAATCAATTTTACGTTCATCTAAATCAACCCGGGCGACCAAAACCGTCATCTTGTCTCCTAAATGATACACATGACCACCCCGCGTTCCAGTCAGACGATGTTTTACAGAGTCAAAAGTATAATAATCATTTTTTAAAGAAGTAACATGGACCAAACCTTCAACGTAAATTTCATCCAGTTCAACAAAAATTCCGAAACTGGTTACCGCAGAAATTCGCCCTTTGAAGACCTGACCTAATTTATCTTGCATGTATTCACATTTTAACCAGGTAATCACTTCTCTTGTCGCTTCATCAGCACGGCGCTCAGTCATTGATGAATGTTTCCCTAATCGATTCATATCTTCGTGGGTATAGCTAAATTCATAAACTGGCTGATTATCTAATAAATGCCCTAGGGCCCGATGAATTAACAAATCGGGGTAACGCCTGATGGGCGAAGTAAAATGAGTATAGGCAGAATAGGCAAGGCCAAAATGTCCTTCATTGGCTTCAACATAATGCGCTTGTTTTAGTGAACGGAGCATGACCGTTTCAATGAGATGTTTATCAGGCCGATCTTCGATAGCATTCATAGTGCGCTGAAAATCTTTGGGCCCAGGTTTTTTGCCGCCACCTAATTGCAGCCCTAATTCACCTAAAAACTGTCTTAATGCAGTAATCTTGTCCTCTTCAGGAGCAGCATGCACACGATAAAGGGTAGGAATTTCGGCCTTTTCCAAAAATCGTGCTGTAGCAACATTCGCGGCCAACATGCACTCTTCGATCAGTTTATGCGCATCATTGCGAATCACTGGAACAATGCATTGAATTTTTTTATTTTCATCAAATTCGATGCGCGTTTCTGTAGTCTCGAAATCCATAGCGCCGCGAAGCTTACGGGTAACCAATAAAACGTGATACAAACCATAAAGAGCTTCCAACGTAGGCCATAAAGAAGCATGCTGTTCGTCAGTAGCGCCTTGCTCAAGCCAATTGCCAACCTGAGTATAGGTCAAGCGAGCATGTGAATGAATGACCGCGCGATAAAACCGAGAGCGCGATATTTTACCTTCATTACTGATTGCCATTTCGGCGACCATACACAGGCGATCCACATGCGGATTTAAAGAACACAAGCCATTGGATAAAGCCTCCGGTAACATAGGGATTACTTTTCCAGGAAAATAAACCGAATTACCACGGCGTGCGGCTTCTTTATCCAGTGCAGAATCTTGCTTCACGTAATTACTGACATCCGCAATTGCAACATACAATTGAAAACCGCCCTTTGGCTTTTTATAACAATAAACTGCGTCATCAAAATCTTTGGCATCTTCCCCGTCAATCGTAACAAAAGGAAGACTGCGAAGATCCGTGCGTCCCTTGACTTGGTCTTCGGTAACATGCTGCGGAATTTTTGCAACTTCAAGGCTTACATCCTCCGGCCACTCGAAGGGAATTCCATGTGCATAAAGTGCAACTTGAATTTCCATGCCAGGAGCCATATGTTCGCCTAAAACATGAATCACCTTACCAATAGCTTGTGTTCGTTTACTGGGAAAGGCAATTAATTCGACCAAAACAATTTGACCGTTCTTGGCTCCATTGATCATTTCTTGAGGAATAGAGATATCTTGGGTTAAATGTTTGCTATCAGGCAATACAAAACTGACCCCATGATCAGTAAAAAAGCGCCCCACTACAGTGGCATTGGCATGCTCGATCACCTCATGGATTTTTCCCTCGGGCCTTCCTCGTCTATCCACTCCAACCTGATAGGCAAGAACAACGTCTCCGTGCATCACTGCCCGCATTTCTTTAGCGGACAAAAACATATCCTCTGCACCATCATCAGGAATAAAAAAACCAAACCCGTCGGGATGTGCTTGCACCATGCCGCGTGATAGATTAATTCTTTGCATAAGACAAAATCGGCCGCGTCGATCTTGCATGATTTGTCCATCACGCAGCATGGCCTTCAGCCTAAACCCCATGGATTCTTGCTTGCGTTCATCACCTATATGGAGTTTTTCGAATAATTGATTTCGCGACATAGGCTTACCGTATTCATTAAGAATTTCTATAATGAATTCGCGACTGGGGACAGGATCGGTATATTTTTCACTTTCCCGTTCATAAAAGGGATCTTTTGATTTTTTGCTCAACGCTTATCCTGTTTGTATTTTATTGTTATCATAATTAAGTTATGCATCATTTGCTCAGTTCTACCACTTATCCATGAAAGTAGCAAGATAAGTGGTCAAGCACCAGCAATTTCCGTCAAGAAAAGTGTCAGCAAAGCGTCTGTTCAGGAAGCATTCACAAACTTTAACAGTTATTGCTGGGTATATATCCATTTACTATATCTTCTTTAATCTCTTTTACAGAGAGATTTGTATGAAGCAATGAACCAATCAATATTTTCTGTTTCATCTCGTTATTTATTGAGGGATCACGAGATAATACAGAATAAAGGTTTAACACAAACTGGATTCGTTTTTCCTTATCCTTTTTTGTGTCTGATTTTTGCTCAAAAAACTTCATATGCATTCTACATCCTCCAAAACTGGTAACCGAGATTCCTGTCAACTACTGATTCTTTGGTACAGGAATCACAAATCCTCGTGCACCTACTGCAGCAGTTAATGCAGATAAAGACATATCTTCTGCTGCCCAAAACGTACTGCCTTTACCTTGAGCAGGAATTTTCACCCCTTTCCATTTACACACAGCAATGAGCCCTTCACAAGGTGCTTGTTGTTCGTGGCCAGGCTTGGATTCAATACAATTTAAAACAAATGGGCCTTTATGCAGGGCCAATGCAGACCAATTCCCACCTTGTATCCGTGTTGTCCAGCCGGCACTGGCACTGGGATTAGTAACTGGATGCGTAATCCATACATCTGTAGAAGCGAGATTATGAATAAATATCAAACTGCTTTTTTTAGCCTTTAATGTCACTGACTCCCCTTGAATAGCAACAGCTTGGCATCCAACAGGCAGAGTCGATTCTGCAGCTGCAACATAAAAAGATAACAGTGAAAAACAAAAAAAAGCGACAATTTTCATTACTTTCTCCCAAAATAAGAACTAGAAACCTAGAGCGCCACCCACTAAATTCTATATATCGTTGCAAGCCCGTTCGGCTCAGTGATGGACTTGAGTACACTCCTGCACCTCCCTTACTTGCGCCTTGCCTAGAACTTAGTGGATGACGCTATAATTCTTTCAACTTCACAAAAACATCAATAAGGTTGAAATTATATAATTAGCCTATGTTGCTTGTCAGCCTTACTTGCTAAAATCATTCTAATTTACGCGAACCAATTGAATGAATATGCATATCTGGGTAGATGCCGATGCGTGTCCCAAAGTAATTAAGGAAATCTTGTTTCGTGCTGCAGCCCGTACGCACACTTCACTAATCTTAGTGGCCAATTCCTTTCTTACTTATCCTAAATCACCTTTTATCCGCTTTGTGCAAGTCGTTAAAGGCTTTGACAGTGCAGACCATTATATCATTGCCCATTTAAAACCCTTTGATTTGGTCATTACCGCCGATATCCCCTTGGCAGCAGAAGTTATTGCCCAAAAAGGCTTGGTGATTAATCCTCGTGGAGAAGAATATACTGAGAACAACATCAAACAACGTTTAAATTTAAGAGATATGCACGAACAATTACGGGCAGCTGGACAATACTCAGGCGGCCCTGCCGCATTAAGCATCAAGGAAAAAACCGCTTTTGCTAATGCCTTAGACAGATGCCTGGCAAAGAAAGGACAAAAATAACGGCCTCCGTTTTACAGCTTACCCGCAGAATCCAAAAGAACAAATAGGCTGGTTCATTTTGACCTGAGAAATCATCATTTTTTTTGATAAGAAACCTCCACAAATTTTTTCGCCTACGTACCGCGCTTTATGCGCAGTATCCAGGAAAACTTGCTTTAGAAAAACTCGGCAGTATCTTAAGGTATCGTTCTGGATAGCGCGCATAAAGCGCAGTATGCAAAGAAATTCAAATGAAAAAGTAAAGAACCTTAGGTCGAACGACCCGACCTCACTATTTGAAAGTCAGCAAATTTGACAAATAATTGCCCGCAACCTAGATTTTAAATATGCTCAAAAGGATGGTAAAACTGCATGAAGCTGCTTCGGCATATCCTGTTTCTTGTTGTTCTATTAACAGGGAATTCACCCGCTTACAGTGACAGCATTATAGTAGGAGTTTCACGATCTGCGCCTCCTTTTTCTGCTGTAGATGGCAGCAATCATTATTTTGGTTTTTGCATCGATCTGATGAATGAAATTTGTAAACGTCTCAATGTAACATGCGAATACAAACCAGTTACCATGCTCAATCAAATGGATGAACTGAATTCGGGAAACCTTGATCTCACTTTTCCACCAGGCCCAATACCTGCAGACGCATTACAAAACTACATTTACAGTTTACCCTATATGACAAGTGACGGGCAATTTTTGACCAATTCTTCAAGTATAAAAACAATTGCAGATCTTAAAAACAAAAGAATAGGGGGTCCTAAAAGCAAGCGACCTTGAAGATATTCTTTTGCTTTATACAAGCAAAGATAATATAAAAAAATATCCAAAAATTTCTTTAATGATCATGGCATTACTCAATAACGATGTCGATGCAATCATAATGAACATCAATATGGTTAAGTATCTTACCATCAATAAAGTAATGAACTTTCAAACTGTAGGACAGCCTATTGTTCTGGGAAATGGATATGGAATCGTCGCACTTCCCAAAAATACCGATCTCATTAACAGGATAAATGAGATCTTGTTGCAAATAGAAAATGATGGAACGTATACAACTATTTATAATAAGTACTTCGGACCCTAATTTGTAGCCCTATGCAGTATAGGTTAAACTGGCATTCATTTTCAAAGATACAGGATAAAATATGCCAGATAGCATTCATGTCGAAAAAATCATCACCCTACAGAAAAACGCCATCGGCCAATGGAAAGCTTCGGGTATAGTACATCAACACGAAAAATTTTATCGCCTGGTTGAAGAAAATCATGCTTTTAACTACCAACTATGGCATGCAGAAGATAGGGCTCGTCGTGATGATCAGGGATATGAGTTTGTATACCAAGCGAAACGAGAAATTGACCGCTTCAATCAATTACGTAATAACCGCATGGAAGCAATGGATGAATGGCTTTTCAACCAACTGCAACCTGCAGATTATCATACTTGTCCCGTTCATTCTGAATCACCGGGAATGATCATTGACAGACTTTCTATTTTATCCTTGAAATCTTATCACATGGAACTGCAAACCAAGCGTGAAGACGTTGTGGAGGAGCACCGGAAAAACTGTACTCATAAATTAGCGATTATTAATCAACAATTGGAACAATTAGCCCAGTGTTTCAAGGAACTACTTGAAGACGTAAAAGCACAAAAACGTACTTTTAGAATCTATCATCAATTTAAAATGTATAATGATCCTAATCTAAACCCCGAATTGTACTGCCGAAAGTAGGGTAATGATTTAGAGTGGTATCGCTCAATGAATGAGTCAGTATTGGGTCTTGTGGAGGTTTTTTAGGCTTTGAATTTCGAGGAGAAAAGAAATTCCAAAAAAGTGAATCGTGTCGGGACAGGGAATCAGAGGCTTTACTTTTACGCTCACGTGATTCCCCTTGCGGCTGGGTTTTTATTTTATCCATCGACTCATCGCCTGGAGCAGTTCCTTCTGTTGGAGTAGCGACAACCTGTCCTTTAGGCGGACGACCCAGTCCGCGTGCCAAAGCGCGCAGTCCAAGAATTAATGAAAACAAGACGCCACTCGCTATCGCCAATGCCCCCATTACCGGCGTATCATGATAATCTCCTTCGAAATCAACTTCCTGACAAGGGGTCATTACAAAATTAGAGAAATTATTCCCCTTGGATAAGCCCGAGAAAAAAGAACGGATAACTTCCAACCACTCTTGAACAAAAGTCTGCGGCGAAGGATCAGG
This sequence comes from Legionella bozemanae, assembly GCF_001648595.1. Lineage (GTDB taxonomy): Bacteria > Pseudomonadota > Gammaproteobacteria > Legionellales > Legionellaceae > Legionella > Legionella bozemanae. Next base: position 236,513 of record NZ_LBAW01000003.1, read on the forward strand.
TTTCAGTCCATCTTTTAATGATGCATCAAAATCCTCTGCAGTTAAAATCTTAGCATCCTTTTCCTTTTCTATATTTTTCTTCATCTCCAGAATTTGGTCGTAAGAATGCTCTTTTTCAAGCTCTACTTCTCGTTTTTGCATATGCTGATAATGCGCATGCAAGGTATAGGCCATCATCCCAATCATGAATACCAGACCAGAAACGATAAATATAGCCAATAAGGCGGGGGGGAAGCTCACTGCGGCGATTGAAAATACTGCGGTAACCGTAAATAAGATTTGGGTCAATACACCATAAGCATATAACCCATACTTTATTCCTAGCAAACCTGCGGTTAAATAACTGTGCGTTGTTTGATCTTTTAATAATTGCCGCTCTTCTTCAAAGTTCTTAATTAACTTACATACCTCTCCTTTCAATCTTTCGATTTCGAGTAAATCTGGCGCTTTTTTCTCTTTTTTGTCTTGCAACTCAAGCAATTTGGCATAAGTCAATTCCAATTCTTTGGTTGTGAGTGCTAATTTACATCGAGTTTGCGTCGCTGCGAGGCGTAACTGAAAATCATATTCTTCATAAATTCGTGAAATAACACAGGAGAGTGTATAAATCGCACCAATGATTGACATAGCGATAAGAAGGTGTGGTGAAAGAACAGCAAGGCTGACCACCCCAACATAAAAATATAAACCATCGAGTAAACCACCTGTCCCTAACGCTAAATAAGCATAAACTCGGTCTTCATCAGACTGATATTCGATTTGTGATAAATAGTATTCTCGATCTAATGGGGTTAAGGAACTCAACTGTTGGATTTCAATTAAAAGCTCTTTATTTTGATCCATTTGCTTTTTACGATGCTCGACCATGCTACGTATCCAAAATCGGTTGGCAGCAGCAAATATACCTAATGCCAATCCAACAGGGACAATCATATACTTAAGGTCCATGCCGCTGATCAGGCTTAAAATTTGCACTGTGCTTCGCCAACCTTTGTAAGCATTTTTCAAACCCTTCATTACATCGCGAAAATAGGGCCAAGCGGTCGCTATGAATTTTTTTACGGAATCCTTTTCTTCTTTCTCAAAAACACTTGCCAGGAAGGAAAAAGACACTAAAAAAATTGCTTCTGCAGCAATTGCAGCAATTCCTTCGGGAGAAGTGAGTATTTTGTGTATGTAATCAGCATCAGTCTTACGAATAAATACTTCCATAAAGTATTTAAACATGCTGTACGAGGAACTTAGAGAATCTACAACGGCATATGCATGGTAAATGTAACGGTTTTTATCGAGTTTTTGAGCGAGGAGTCTACTTTGCGCGTCAATACGGCCGGCGATTGCCAAGAGAAAAACAAGTTCTTCTGATTTTAAAGGTGAATCTTCTTCGCCGTTAAGAGACATTCTTACACACAGAAAGGGCCGTGGGTTAGGATGGGGCGGATTATATGTATCATTGATCTTGATGTCAATAATCGTTTCATCATGAATCAAAAAGATACAAGTTTATTGCAATCCGATAAAAGAGATCACACGCAGTTCGTACAAAAAATATTTCATTAAACCTACTTACGGGTTGTGACTTAGGAGGCAAACCTGCTACGATATTGCACTAAATATTAAAACAACTCAGGAAAGAGGATTCAATGAGATCAATACTTGCTCTCTTTATTTTGGCAGCACTAATGACTGGACCTGTTATGGCATCAAATGAAGCACAAATTTATGGCTATGTTGAGAAAGTTTCGTTTCCCGAGAAAGATTTAACCTTATCAGCAAAATTAGATACTGGAGCTAAATCCGCATCATTAAATGCAACCAATATCACTGAAATTACTAAAAATGGCGTGCCCTATTTACGTTTTATTGTTCCTACTAAAAGTGGGGAATATGTATTTGAAGCAGAATATAAAGGTCGAGTAAAAATTAAAGTCCGTGATGGAGAACATGGATCAGAGATAATGGAACATGCACCAATCAAACGCCCTGTCGTCCTACTTAATTTACAGCTTGGAGATAAAGTTAGAACAATTAAAGTGAATTTAACCAATCGCAAACGTTTCATCTATCCGTTGCTTTTAGGAAGAGATGCAATCATTGCTTTTAATGGTGCAGTGAATCCAGCACTCACATTTACATTAAGAAATCAGAGTTTTAAGAAACAATGAAAAACAATACGCGTCATGTTTATGGACTTATTTTCACTTTATTGATCCTTGGGACAGGAATTTTTTTGTATCGACACTTTGTACTCGATGTGCCTTTAACTGACACAGAAACGATAAACAGTTGGATGGTTGAATCCAACTTGCGTTTTGTTGCAGATCCCAATACACCGATTAAAGCAAGTTTTAATATTCCTTATTTACCGCCACATTTCGCTATTCTTGATGAATATTTCGTATCAAGAAATTATGGTGTCACAACAAACTTAAATGGAGATAACCGGGAAACAGTTTGGTCAATTAGACGTGCTCATGGCCCGCAATCTCTATATTACAGAGCAATTTTTCGTCAAGCTGAAGGAAATGAATCACCATTAGCAACTCCTCCAGCTGCCAAAACCCAACCGCTTGAAGAAAGCCAAAAATCAGCTGTTGAAACCATTACCAGCCAGGTACGGCAATCCTCCGCAGATATTAAAACCTTTGCCCAGAGTACTATTAAAGAGCTGAATAAAAAAGATGGAAATGCCAAGTTACTGACAAGCAATGATTTTAGTGATGAACACCTTATCAATGCAGCAATTTTAATTTTGAATCAGTCTAAAATCTCTGCTATTCCAGTAAAAGGAATTTATTTGTCCCAGAAAAGCAAAGCCGAGTTAAACTCATTTTTAGCCGTATTTAATGGTAAAAGCTGGATTTATATTAATCCTAGAACCGGTGGCGCGGGTCTGCCTAAAGACTTTCTCATTTGGCAATATGGCAATGAACCTGTATTTAACGTAGTTGGCGGTAAAAAAGCTCAATTTAGTTTAACCGTATCTCCCACTCCCATAAACGCCTTGAGTATTGCCAAATCACGAGGCTTGCAATCCGATTCACAACTGTTGCGTTTTTCATTATTGCAACTGCCAGTCAATGTGCAGGAAACTTATAAGATTTTATTAACAGTACCGATAGGTGCCTTTATTATCTTAATTCTGCGAAACTTTATCGGGATTAAAACCTTTGGGACTTTTATGCCGGTTTTAATCGCTTTAGCCTTTAGAGAAACCCATGTAATCTGGGGAATTTGCCTCTTTGTCATTATTGTATCCTTTGGTTTATTGGCGCGCTTTTATCTGGATCAATTAAGGTTACTTTTAGTACCGCGACTCGCGGCCATTCTTACCGTCGTGATTTTACTCATGATCTTTATTAGTGTATTCAGTCTCAATCTTGGATTGGATGCAGGACTATCGGTTGCCTTATTCCCTATGGTCATTTTAACGATGACCATTGAACGCATGTGTATTACTTGGGATGAGCGGGGCGCTTCAGAAGCCATAAAATCGGGTATAGGCAGTCTGGTTGCCGCGGTTATTTCTTATTGGGCAATGAGCTATGAACCCTTACAATATCTAATCTTCGCTTTCCCTGAATTGGTTTTAGTTCTTTTGGCTTTAATATTGTGGTTCGGACAATATCGAGGATATCGATTGTTCGAATTGAAGCGCTTTAAATCACTTGCGGGACATGTAGAATGATTACCCTGTTTCGCCGTTTAAAAAGTCATGGAATATTAAGCATTAACCAGCGCAATACGGATTTTGTATTGCGCTACAATCCACGAAAACTGTTTCCTCTGGTTGATGATAAGTTAAAAACAAAAAAGCTGGCTCTAAAGTCTGGCATCGCGGTTCCACCTTTATACGATATCATTGAAACGGAGCAACAAATTAAAACTATAGAGGAACGCTTAGAGCCTTATACTGACTTCGTGGTGAAACCCGCACGTGGCTCTGGCGGCGATGGTATTTTAGTTTTTAAAGATAAAGTCTATGGCCGTTATCGGCAAATTAATGGAAAACTTACCACAGCCCAGGAGCTTAGTTATCATTTATCGTGCCTGCTTTCAGGAGCATATAGCCTTGGCGGCTCTTCAGATTATGCAATTATCGAGAAACGAGTAGTAGTAGACCCCGTATTTGCCGAAGTAAGCTACGAAGGTATTCCTGATATTCGAATTATTAGTTTATTGGGTTATCCAGCCATGGCCATGGTGAGACTTCCGACTCGTTTGTCCGGTGGAAAAGCAAATTTGCATCAGGGAGCAATTGGTGTTGGAGTAGACCTCGCCACTGGGAAAACCCTGGGCGGAGTATTTCACAATGACATCATCGATTATCATCCGGACACGTTGAATCCCATTGTAAATATAGAAGTACCCTATTGGAATAAAATACTCGAGATCGCCTCCAGTTGCTATGAACTAACTGGTCTGGGTTATCTTGGTGTAGATATCGTCCTTGATAAAGAACAAGGGCCTTTAATGCTCGAACTGAATGCGCGTCCAGGCTTAAATATTCAAATCGCAAACAGGGAAGGAGGCTTAAAGCGCTATCGAGCGATCGAAGCACACCATCAAGAACACCCTAATGAGACAGTTGCTGAAAAAGTAGCCTTTAGCCGTGAACATTTTGCTCGCATGAAGTAAACGTAAATTTTTCTCGAAATTTTATCGCCATACCTATCAATAAGCACTAATCGATGGCTTCCTTGCGATACCCCAAAAATATGTTGTTCTGCAAGTTATTGTTTATACTGGTGCGCTCACTAAAATTCAGATCAATATCACTATGGTTACTATCTCACTTATCTTGACGCAAGTAACACTAATTTATGGGGATCCCCAGACAAATTGAGTTACCCCACTGAAATTTAAATAGAATATGATGTCGTATTGCCAATACCTTTTTCATTTTCATCCACAGTGACGTCAGCATATTTTCTTTTCTTTTTATTAGAATTTCCACTGAATTGAAACGTTGGACGCCAAGTTGATTTCATCTTTTCAAGACCGCTTTCCTCAGCCTCTGAATGCTCCTCTTCTTCCAAACTCTGAGGATACTCCTTCTCCAAATCCTGCGGATACTCTTCTTCTTCCAAACTTTGAGGGTGCTCTTGTTCAACGGCATCAAAATTAAAACCGGGAGTTAGGATTTTTTCATGTTCATCAAAATCAGGACCAAATGTTACGCTCGCCTCATCCATATGCTCTTTCTCAGAAGAGAAAACTGGCTCCGCAAACTCATCTAAATTATAACCAGGAGTTTTGGGTATCACATACTCCATATTAATTCCGGCTTCACCCCATGTAGCATGGTAATAATATTGGGATTCATTAAAATCAGCTACCACCTGCGACAAGGTCGTAGGTGAAGCGCTATAATCATAATCTTCATAAAAGGCAAGAATTTCTTCACCTGGTTGAATTTCACGGGTGGTTATATAGGAATTGGTTTTAAAATCAAAGCGAACATTCGCTTCATGTTCCTGCTTCGCCCCTTCGAGGCAATAGGCTTCTGATGCTTTTTCTTTAATATAAAGATATCCACCCTTACTGGACTGCACTAAATAATTTATATCAATACCTTGCTGCATGGCCCACAAGTTCATCTCATTGCTCCTTTTAGGAACATCATCCCTTTGCTGACCAACGAGCTGGCATAGTGTTTTTTTCGCTGGAATTTTCTGTCCACTAAATAAAGAGTAACGATATTCTCCTTTCCCTCGCTCTGTAGGTGCGATCACTAAATGGTAAGGTGAGTTTCTTTGCAGTTCCATTTTTTGATTTTTTTGAAAGCGCGCCACATCTTCTAATTGGTGCAAATCATAAATTTTAGGATCTGAATTTTTATCCAAATACATTTGCTTCTTAGCTTCTTTTTTTCGCATATCTGCTCTTTGAGTTAGCAAGCTGAAAAAATTTTTTATTTCTTCTCGCGTACTCATTGTACTTGTTGTCAGCTCTTGATCTTGTGTTTTAGCCAAGTCATGCAGGACTTCAACCAAAGTTTGTGGTTGGCGTATGATTTGAGGACGCGCTTTTGTAAAATATTCATCTCCATAAGAAATAGTCAACTCATCAGCAAAAGCAATTCTTCGGGTTGCAACATAATAGGCATGGTAATCAAATTGAGTATTTCCGAACTCATCTTTTTGTTGATGGCAAATGACTTTTACTTTTAAATTGGGCGTTTTCGCATGGTTCACCCAGCGTGTACTTGTCCCTGCTTCCAACAAATCAATTACTACAGCATATTTATCTTGATCATCTAAATTCAATTTCCAAATAAAGGTAGAATTTCCTTGATACTCTTTGACCAACCGATCTATCTCGGTATTAGTTCTAATACCGAATAAATCAATACCTTTTATTTCCCCAACAATTTCTCCTTTCTTAAATGCTTTGCCAGCATATACTGCCAGCTGCTTGGGACCAAGATTAGGAGCCGCAGCTATAATTACATCCTTATCATAATCTGTGGATAGATAATTAAAGCCTGGCTGGCAGCAATGATTCTGCAAATAATGACATAGCCTGAGTTGGGACTCGCTCTCCTCGGGGAAAAAAACTAATTGTTCTGTACTCATTTCCACAGCAGCTTGCTCTCGATCTACCCTATTTAAAAATTTAACGGCTCGTGTCATTTTGATTCTTCATAATTGGTATTTGCGGCGAATTTTAATAAAAAAAAATAGTCTGTCCAGCTATTTGTTAGACGAAAAGACTCTTTGCGATTCTATTTGTAAGTTAAAATAGATGATTCACTTCAGATTATATTGTGATAAGTCATATTGTGACGTTCACACATTTTGTTGAAAATGACGATCGCTTTAGCGCCCATGTCTTCAGCAAAGGCATTTTTCAACTTAGTGAACAACTTCTATCAGAACCCTCAGGGGTTTTATTGTGGCTCTGTTTGAGTGCAGCATACAACTCTTGTCGTGCTTTTAGCCAGTCAATAGTCTCTTCCCTAATTTGCAACACTTCTTTTGTTGCAATTTGATTCATTTCTTTTTGTTTCAGACTCCAGAACAATCCGTTAATACTATATCCTTGAGCGAGTCGCTTTTGTGCAGGAGTAACACATGCTTCTTTAATTTGATTTAAACTATCTTTTTGCTTTGCCTGGAGATCCTGTAAAATTTTTTGCTCTTCTTCTAAAGTCTTACCTAATTTTATCAATCCCTTTTCGTTCAACTCTGTATGTAATTCCTGTTCAATAGTATCAATGGTTGTCTCAGGGGCCATACGTCCGAGGCGAATATTAGGAATATTGTTGGCAGAAGAAACAAAAAATCTTTTAACAGAACCAGCGCCAGTCTGAGCAAAAATACGACTATACATAGAGGCTATCCTTAATAATATAATAATTAACCATTATGTCATTATTATTTTCACAAGGCAATTCATGATCAGTCTTTAAAAGAATGGTCATTTTGTTTTCAATTTACCTTAGATATGATATAACTTTGACAGAAATAAGCATGTTGAGGATTTATATGTTTTTAAAAACGCTCTTTCGTCCAACCATTCCCGCCAAGCCAATGCCCCCAAAGAAATGGCTTGATACACAATTTAAAGCGAGTGGGTTAGATAAACGTTTTCCTCAACCCCTGCGCGACAAAACGCAAAAATCCGCAAAAATATTTTATAATCAACATTATTTTACTCATAATGATACCGATGCACCTTTTTCTCTACGTAGAGCATTAACCAAAATACCCGCAATCAACGTTTCCGGAGATAGAAATGGTGTGTTTCAAAATGGAATCTCATTTCCGCAAGCACCTGATTTTTTTGCACGCATTCCATTAACACATCCCGAACTTTTATCTCCTACAGAACGATTGTCTGCAGGGAAAAAAATTGTTTTTTCCAATAGCTCTGTTTTTGCTTCAGGCGGCTATCCTGCAATGAATGGAAGAAAGATGAAGAAAAACCCCTATGATGTAGGGATCTTTTCCCTTGCGGGTGCCACTTTTGAAAATCCTTATCTGCATTATTCGTTATTCATGCTGGATCCAATAAACTCTAAAATTGATAATCCAATGTTCGCCCATTTATTTAAAAATCTACCAACTGATTTTAAAGAGGCGCAAACATCCCTTGGCCCCCATGATTCAAACGAATTTCTTACTCGTATTCGAACTGGATTTCCATTTCTTGCACGTTCAGCTCCTAACAAATTTCATTCATCTTTTACTAAAAAAAATGCGGTACTTTTTATATCTGCTGCATATTTTCGACATCAGTTGGAAGATATTTCGATGCTGCTTACTGCAGTTAATGAAGCGGCTAAAGAAGCAGGAAAACCTGCTTTATTAAAAGCTACTGCAGTAGGGATGGGTTTTTTTGCGAAAGTGAATGGTCAATATGACATACAACATCTTCTTTATCCCTATTATCTTCGTGCATTTCAACAGTTGCTGCAGGAAAACTCTTATCCTTGGATTGCAAAAATTGAATTCCCCACTTTTAGTGAGCAGTTTCAAGAACAGTTTGCCTCCATTATGGATAAACCAATTGAACACATTGAAGTATATCAACAATATCGGGATGTCCTGGAGTTTACGGAAGAAGAAATTGAACACTATTTTGCTTGTGCAGTTAATCCTTCAGATGCGTTTGCCTATATAGGAAACGAGTGGGGATTTGGTAGTGTAGAAGCAATGATAGGGTTAAACTCATCATTGCGTATCGATCAAATACCACTAGCAAATCCCTTGCTGCTTGACTCTGACCATCATATTCCGGTCAAAATCAGCAGCACGTTTGACGCTGAGCTAGTAGACTTAAAATCCAAGAGCTTACAATTGTAATGCGCTTGTTGCTTCCAAGGCTCTGCTAATCGCGCTCAGAATTTGTGGTTCATGTTGAAAAAATCGTTCTAACATGTCTTTAGGCATATCAGCGTATACTGTTTTGCAAAGCGCAACAAATGTCTGCTCCGCATTGTTGATCAATAACCAGGTAAGAACATCTTTTTCAGTAAGTAAATCACTCATGCGCATTGATTTTGGCAGCTCAGGATTATAGTCATGCATGACATTAGGTACTAAACCGCCACTCATGAATTTTTCTCTGTATTTGGGACACGTAGAAGCAATAAACTGGCTGAATGGAATATGTTCCACAATGAGCTCTTCATTTTCATTATCATGTCCTTCACTTTCAATGCCTGTTTTATATTTTAACATCATGAGTGACGTTGATTTACCATAAAACTTATGTATCCATGCGTTCTGTGCTTGTGATTTATTTTTGTCCATAAAAACCATTAAATCTTTTAAAGAGGTACAAGCACCCCATCCAAAAGGATCTTTATTAAATCGTTGATACTCGCATACCGTGGAATGGCGAACATTTAGCAATTGAGTCTTTGGAACACGGGGAAGAATGCCGCCTTGTTGGTGAAAGATATCAGGAGCTCGTCCATCTACACGTACAAGTAAAGAAGTTTTTTGAAGTTTTATTATTTCATTTCCGATTACAGGGTCGCCCATCTCTAAAAAACGTCTACCAATGCTTGCCCCTTTATCAAAAAACTTACAAGAATAAAATTTTGCGAACATAATCCCCTCAAATTACTAAGCTAAAATTTAGATTGAAGGAGATTATATAAAAGAAATATTAAATAAATATTAAGCAGTATGATTAAATAAAAAATAAACTACTCTTTCTGTCCACTTGCTATGCTTCTTTATGCTGTATCCCTTGTGCATGTTGAATAAATAACCGCTTTATAGAGGTAAATCCATTACATAAACTTAAACCCAAACCACGCAGAGCAACAAGTGGTGTAAAAGAATTACTGAATAAACGTTTGAACCCTTCCATCAACATGATAATTTGCCATACCTCATGTTTACGCTCACGCTGATAAGCGCCTAATGCCTTTTTGGATAAAAGGGTATCTTGGGCTGCATCCAAATGCCGAATCCAGGAACTTACATCAGCCAGCCCAACATTTAAACCCAAACCTGCTAAAGGATGGATCGTATGTGCTGCATCGCCAAGAAGCAACCAGCGGTCGCCTGTATACTGTTTCACATGTCGCATCTGTAATGGAAACTGATGACGCGTGCTGATGACCTCTACCCGACCTAGCTTTTTAGCAAAAGCCTGTGTCAAGGACGCATTAAATTTTTCATCTGAAAGACTCATTAATTTTTTCGCATGCGTGGGATCGGTGGACCAAACTATGGAGCATTGATATGCATCGGCAAGCGGTAAAAATGCCAAAGGACCATCTGTATGAAAGACTTGATAAGCCGTTTGTTGATGCGGCTTTTCGATAGATACAGTAGCTACCAATGCATGCTGATCATAAGACCAGCTGGTTAGAGGCACTTTAAGTTTTTGCCGTGCTGGTGAATTGGCGCCATCGGCGATCATTAATAATTGTCCTTCCCAAGTCTGTTGAGTACTGCATACTTTAACTCCTGCTTCCTCACTAAATAGTTCCTCGACACAATTGTCAGGAAATAAATGAATGGACGATTGTGCGGAAACTTGCTGCAATAACGCTTCTTTTAAAATGGACTCTTCAACGATGCTTCCCAGATTCTGCGCGCCAACGTAACGAGAATCAAAATCAATATACGCTCCACTTGCTGCGTCCCAAACATACATACGACTGTAGGGAGAAAAACGTTTCTTGTCTAAATGCTGCCAGGCATTTAATTGCTGCAACAGTGTCTGTGACGCATGATTAATCGCATAAACTCGAGTATCGGAGCGTTTGCTATCAACTTTTAATGAACCCGCATCAATAACTGCTACAGAGTAACCACGCTGCGCCATAGCCAAGGCAGCGGCTAAACCTACAATACCGCCGCCAATGATTAATACATTAAATTGCAGACTCATTTCTTTTCCTTCATAACTGTTCTTGTAGCTTTGGCAAAGCAATTTCACAAACCAAATCAGGAATTACTCCCCCAAACCCTCGTGCATATCGTGCTAAAAGGTTCTTCAAAGCAGGAATATTATCAAGAGCCATCAATCCTAACCCACGGGCTACACCTAACCCTGGAAAACGGCTGGTAAACACTTGAATTAAACCATCTGTTAACCGGGTAATGATTTTTTGATCATGCGATCTTAATCGCACATAATGGTGCAACATCTCTGCATTAAGCCCTTGCTCAGCAATACATTGGGCTAAAGTAGCCACATCTCTAAGCCCCAGATTAAACCCTTGCCCTGCTACTGGATGCAATGTATGGGCGGCATTACCTACAAAAACTACTGGCCATTTGATTTGCATTGGCATTAAAACTTGTTGTAAAGGATAAGAAAAACGTTTGCCTACTTTAGCAAAACGACCCAAGCGATAACCAAAAGTCTGTTGTAACTCTTGTAAGAATGCAGCTTCGGTTAAAGACAACAAGTGTTCCGCCTCTTTGGGAGAAACAGCCCAAACCAAAGACATTCTGTTTTCTTGCATGGGTAAAAGTGCCAAAGGTCCACGTGCAGTAAAACGCTCATAAGCACGATGCTCGTGCGGCTTAAGCAAGCCCACATTAGCTACAATCGCGTGTTGACCATAAAGCTTAGTCTTTGCCGGTAACGAACAGAAACGACGTACTGCAGATTGCGCACCATCTGCGGCAACAATAAGACGTGCCGTAATATTTAGTTCTCCGGAATCCGTGAGAATTGTTGCCAAATGGTTCTCATAATCCAAAGAATGTAAGCTCGCTGGAGCAATAAGCCGGTCATGAGATAATAATTGATGCAAAGCTTGATTTATATGTTGCATTTCCGCAACGTAACCCAAAGGGGCATTTAACTCTCCTTGCAGGCGCGATATCCCAAAATGATGTTGATCAGAAACATGGATTGTGTTTATGGCCGTTGCATGATCCTTAAGGAGATCCCAAACTCCAAGCATATTTAAAATACGCCGACTTGCGGGTGAGAGCGCTAAGGAGCGGGCATCAAAATCAGATTTTATTTTATCACTAAATGGCTTGGCTTCTACCAACAAAGTACTATAGCCTAATTCTTGTAAAGCAAGCATTAAGGTTGCACCGGTTAGACCACCACCTATAATCAATATATCAATTTCTTTATTAATCACGCATTAATGCCTCAATCTCATGTACCTCCACAGGCAATGCCGCAGTTAATACTTCATGGCCTGTTTTTGTTACAACTACATCATCCTCAATACGCACACCAATACCACACCAGCGTTTATCTACTCCTGGAATATTCGAGCTAATGTATAACCCAGGTTCGACAGTTAAAACCATTCCAGGTTCTAAAGGGCGCCATTCGCCATTAATTTTATAAAGACCACAATCATGAACATCGAGTCCCAACCAATGTCCAGAATTGTGCATGTAGAACGGTTTATAAGCCTCTTTAGCAATTAGCTCTTCCACATCTCCTTGTAAAATGCCCAACTCCTTTAGCCCTTCGGTTAAAATACGTACCATAATTTGTTGCACTGCATTCCAAGGCAAACTGGGTTTAATTGCCGCGATTCCAGCTTTTTGTGCTTTGAGTACCAATTCATAGATATTCTTTTGTTCTGGGCTGAATTTACCATTGATGGGAAACGTTCTCGTAATATCTGCAGCATAATTTTCATACTCGCCTCCTGCATCAATAAGTACCAAACTGCCTCGATGTAAGGGTTTACTATTTTCTGTGTAATGTAGAACACAAGCATTTTCACCACAGCCTACAATAGGATCATAGGCTACACTGCGGCAACCATGGCGACTGAATTCATAAACAAGCTCCGCTTCCAGTTGATACTCATGTTCCAAATGTTTGCAGCGACGCATTGCATGCTCATGCGCTTTAACAGAAATACTTGCTGCTCGGCGCATTAATTCCAGTTCAGCGTCACTTTTAAATAAACGCATTTCACCGAGTATAGGCTCCAAATCACACAACTGGTCAGGAACTTTAACCCCCCGTCGTACTTGCTCCTTAAGCGTCACCAATGAGTGCATGATTGTTTTTTCGATTTCTGAGTTTCGCGCAAGAGCATAATAAATCGCAGATTTTCCATTTAATAATTTGGGTAATTCTTCAGCAATAGTGTCTATTGGAAAAGCCGCGTGCATGCCCAGTTCAGATAAAGCCCCATCTTGTCCTAGACGTTTTCCAGTCCATTGCTCTTCTGCGGGATTACGTGAACGATTAAATAAAATACTTTGGGGATTTGTTCCTGTGATGAGAACCAACAATGCATCAGGCTCATTATATCCAGTTAAATAATAAAAATGGCTATCCTGTCGAAAACGATAATGCGCATCACCATTACGTAATACTTCATGAGCAGCAGGAATAATGGCGATACTGTCATTGGGCAGTTTCTGCGCCAATTTGTTTCTTCTTGCTTGATATTCTTGTTGGGAAATCATAATAACATCCTTTTTAATGAGTTATTCCAGTATGACCGCCACGCTCTTTCTCATTCATTAATAAGTCACTGTGTAAGCGAAGCACGGCCATTCGTGCGTACTCGCTGACTTCCATTAACGCACGTTCATCTTCTTCATCCACATCCAATGTATCACAATCAAGTTCAGCAAATTCAATAAGATGCTGAAATGCATCTTGTGCTTCTTCTTCGTGAAACTGGTTGGCGCTAATGCCAGCCAGAGTCAGGGCTTGGGTAAAACCTTCACACCATTCACTAAAAGCTTGCGCTCGCACCAGCAAGGATTCCTCATCATCAGGCAGCATCATTTCAAATTCAAAATCCATCGTATTAATTTGTTGCTGGCTTATAGAAAAAACAGAAAACATGGCTAAAACAGCATTCCTGCTGGCTTCATCTTTTTTATTATTCAATAAAGCACGTAAATAGGCCTCGCCTTGACTGTCAGCACCGGCACACAGGTAGCCACACATCATTCCATGCAATAAACTGGCAGATATGTGCAACACCAAAACATCAATCGTTGCAGAAAATTCATCATAATTGGGCAAATGCAAATGTTCTCTTTCTTCAGACATATTCAACTCATTTATAGAAAATACCCAATGATAACCGATTTAACGCAAGCGTTCACCCTACTAATTGCTGCTTGCGAGCAAAATTGTTACTATTCATATAAGCTCTCTATGGAATTGCAAAGGTCTTATTATCATGACGCAGATGAAATCGTGTACTGTTAAACTACTAAATAAAACTTATGAAATTAAGTGCCCAGAAGGCGAAGAACCTAATTTACTGCTTGCCGTGCAGAAATTAAATAACCAAATAATGATTAATAAAAAGAAATCAAAGCATCTGGACAATTTCCAAACATTGTTACTTGCTGCACTTGATATCAGCCATGAATTAATATTATGCAAAAACAAACAAGCGCATCAGCAACATCAGGTGACACAATTTATTAACTCACTAGAAAATAAAATCAACAAAATGGTGGGTGGCAGTGAGATGGCGGAATGTATTCCAGACTTTGATTAATTTTACTGCAAATTACAAAAGTGCTTCTGCCTTCTATAAAGCAGGAAGATACTCTCTGAATAAGAGGAAACCAATTTTGATTAAAAGGACTTAAAATGAGACGCCAATGGTATATAGGGTTTGGGGTAGCTTTATTAATTATGCTCGCCCTATTCGCTATGTTTCATAGCATCAAATGGTTTATCGCTTTTCTTATTCCCATTATCATAATCTGGATCTATGATCTGATTCAGAAAGAACATACCATCCTGCGTAATTTCCCAGTCTTAGGCCATGTGCGCTATTTTCTAGAATTTCTTCGTCCTGAAATTCAACAATATTTTATTGCCACTGATGAAAGCGAACTCCCATTTAATCGTGAAACACGTTCGCTCATTTATGAACGTGCAAAAAATACTCGTGATACAGTTCCATTTGGTACGGAACGCGATATTTTAAGCGTGGGTTACACATGGGCTCTCCACTCTCTAGCTCCAAAACATCATTCAGAAGTGGAATCAAGAATCATGGTGGGAGGACCAGATTGTCTGCAACCGTATAATGCCTCGCGATTTAATATTTCCAGCATGAGCTTTGGCGCACTGTCTGGCAAAGCAATTATGGCTATGAATAAGGGGGCGCTCATTGGCGGTTTTTACCAAGCTACCGGCGAAGGGGGATTAAGCTCCTATCATTTGCAAGGCGGTGATCTGGTATTTCAATTCGGGACAGCCTATTTTGGTTGCCGCGATGCGCAAGGAAATTTTGATGAGAAAGAATTTGCCGTTGAAGCCAATCGTAAAGAAGTAAAAATGATAGAAATTAAGTTATCCCAAGGAGCCAAACCTTCTCATGGAGGCATATTACCTGCCGCCAAATTAACCGAAGAAATCGCTAAAGTAAGAAAAGTATCTATGGGTCATGATGTCATTTCCCCAATTGCTCATTCTGCTTTTACTACCCCAGTAGGGTTACTGCATTTCGTAAAAAAATTACGGGACTTATCGCATGGAAAACCCATAGGGTTTAAATTATGTTTAGGCCGTAGAGATGAATTTCTTGCCATTTGTAAGGCCATGTTGAAAACCAACATCTTACCTGATTTTATCACCGTTGATGGAGCAGAAGGGGGAACAGGCGCTGCGCCGGAGGAATATGTTAATTTTATCGGTACCCCTTTAGAAGCAGGTTTAGTCTTTGTGCATAATGCGCTAGTAGGAATTAATGTACGTGACAAAATACGTATTATCTGCAGTGGTAAAGTTGCAAATGGATTTGATTTACTTACCAATATCGCCATGGGCGCCGATATGTGCAATGCGGCCAGAGCCATGATGATGGCTGCAGGCTGTCTGCAGACCAAACAATGCAATGCAAATACTTGCCCTACAGGAGTGGCAACACAAAATAAACGATTACAATATGGCCTGGTTGTCGATCAGAAAAAACATCAAGTAGCCAATTTCCATAAAAACACCATGAAAAGCTTTTTGGAAATGGTGGGGTCTCTTGGTTTAGATAACCCCAGCGATTTGAAACCTAATCACATCATGAGACGAGTCAACGTACAAGAGGTTAAATCCTTTAATGAAATTTATGAATATCTTACACCGGGCCAACTATTAGGCTCTGATATTCCCAAGACTTATAAAGCTCATTGGGAAATGGCTGATCCTGAAAAATTTTAATTTTAGAGATCATAAAATAGCATAGATTATTACAATTCCAAGTTTGGTTTCTGAAGCTTACTTAACTCTATAAAGAAAAAAATTCTTGCAATCAAAATGAATTGCAATAGCTCTTTATATTATTTTTTAACAATATAAGCACTATTAGAACATTGAAGAACCTATTTTAGCCTATACTTTTTATACACGTAGTATATCGAATTAGGTGATAAGATGCGACATAAAGTAGCAAATCGCAGAAAAAACACGCATTTCAAAAGGGATTTTGATCAACTTAATGGATTATTTACTGAATTGGAAACATCGATTGAATCCTCTCTAAAGGAAGATGAAATGGAGGTATTTGAAGCTTTGGATACCCTAGAAGAAAACCTGGATGATTTAAGTTATCTCACAGAAAATGCAACACATGATGACCCGCTTAGGAATGGTAATTTCTTGGAAGCCGAGCTTCCAGACGCTCTTCGGATCCTTATTGCTGGATTTCGCCCGTTCAAAATCGATGATTTCAAAGCACATTGTCAAAACTTGATAAATATCCATGGCTTTTCAAAATTTCGCGAAGCATTTGATGCATTATTCCTTCATGATGAGCATTTAAACAAGCGTGAAATGAGGGCCATAAAACATATAAACCGATATCTAATGAATAGAATGATGGATACTTTTGCGTCCATCACCACTGAAGGCTCAAGAACTTACGCTCAAAGTATTTTGGAAGTACTGAATAAGCCTGATGAGTTTTTTCGAGAAAACGCGCTGGCAGCAGCTACAAAAGACAAGTTCCAAAAAGCAAAGAAACTGGCAATTAAAGCAATTGAGGCTGAAACTGCAAAACAAATAGCAGAAATAGAACGACAAGGGCTCCCTAAAGAGGAGATGGAGGAAGCAATTGAACACGTCAAAAAGAAATCATCAAAGCAAATAACTGCTATTGAACAAATGGAAACAATGCCTAAGGAACTGGCTATTAAGGCAATTGAGGCCGAAACGGCAAAAAAAATAGCAGAAATAGAAAAAAAAGAACTCTCCGAAGAGGATATAAAAAAAGAAATTGAACAAGTCCAAAAGGAATCTTCAGAGCAAATAGCTGCAATTGAGCAGATGAAACCTATACCTCTTGACTATTATGTTGAAGCAGAACGTCGCAAAATGCTCGTCGAAGCGCAGCGTGCGAGAGCGCTCTTTCAGAGCTATGATAAAGTGGCTGATTTTGTGCTCAACGACATTCTTGCAAAAAAAACAATGGATGAACGAACAGTTACCGTGGAGCGTTATCTTTTAATGGCTGAAAAACTGGTTGCTCGAAAAAACTTTGATGCCGCTTGTCAAATTTATGCCGCAGTGCAAAAAACCCCTGTCTATCGTTTGGCAAAAACAAAAGAGGGACTATCAACGCATACACGAGAAGTTCTAGAGGATCTTGATAAGTTATTTAATAAAGTAGTTGACCTAAGGGCGCGTTGTGAACAAGATGATGCATACCTTCCCCTGAATTTTACCGTGACTGATATTACCTTCAGTACGGATGAAAAAAACTCATTTGTTTTGGATAGTGAAGGAAAAATAGTCAAGGGCTGTAGCGGCCTAGCCGGTATGGATAAAACAATCGCAAATTGTCAGAAAGCAACTACCTCAACGTCTTATAACCCTGATTATATGCTGCTAGACGAAATAGACAGGAATCAAGCAGAACTGGCCTCAAAAACCCAAAAAGAAATTGACAAAGAGCACGATAAGATTTCACAGGAACTTGAACCCCGCGGTAATGCCCCCGAATCCAGCCCACTTCTTTCAAAGATGAAGTATAAAAAATTAATTCGTTTAGGGATCGTTGATCCACCCAAAAGAAGTGAACAGCACCATAAATTAGAAGAACTAATTCACACTTTAAAACATGGAATCCAAACTCAATTGACTCGTCTAAAAAACTTCCTTGTGAGGACCGACCCCCCAACAGTAAGCAGAACATCGTCCATTCTGGAGGAAATACAAGATGGAGTGACTTCGCTTTTTGATAAAGTTTCTTCTTTCTTTCACGATAAGCTTAGATCATTAACGCCTTCTTCGAAATTTAATAGAGAAGCGTTTTTTCAAATCAAAGAAAAATGGAGTTCTATAAACGAAGATAATGAAGATAGAGAAGATGAATATCTGTCACTATAGACATAAGACCAGTAGCATTCTCGACGTTAATCGAGATGGCCATGGTTATAATCAGCCCAGGAAGCATCCTGAAATCGGCGTTACGCAAGCCCAGCTTGAGCGAGGAGCAGTGTATTATCCATACATGTGCTCCTTCCACTTAATATTACACCCTATGCTCGGTTTTTGGTCGGGGCTTACTGGTTTTCCAGCAAGAATATTATCCAGGGCATTTTGTAAGTGGGAGCCAGTCACTGGTTTGTTATTCCCAGGTGTTGATTCATCCAAACAGCCACGATAGACACAAAACAAATCCTTATCAAAAACATAAAAATCGGGGGTACATGCTGCTTGATATGCTATTGCAACCTCTTGGGACTCATCGTATAAATAAGGAAATGGATAGTGAAATAGTTCCGCTTCAATTCGCATTTTTTCTGGGCCATCTGCAGGATATTTTTCTGCATCATTGGAACTGATCGCCACAAATTGAATTCCTTTTTTCTGATACATTTCAGCCAAATCTACGATTTTTGTTTGAATATGTTTCACATAGGGACAATGATTGCATAAAAACATAATCACCGTGGCAATGGGTGATTTAATCTGAGTGAGGGAAACCCATTGATCATTTCGAGTATCCACTAAAGTAAAGTCAGGCGCCTTGCTCCCCAGTGGAAGCATATTTGATGCAGTTGCTACCATCATAACCTCTTATGTTGGTTGTTCTAATAAAATACGGGAGAAGAATCTTTTAGTTGGCATAGTCAGGACATGGTAAACGATAAATTCTTGGGAATCAAACAGCCATTCTAGATTTTCATAGCGTTTGGCTCACTTAATCAAAAGTTTAATCGACTATTCTCAGTTTGCACTTCCCTGTTAGCCAAGATATTCGTTTCAGCTTGTAAGGTTGAAATATCCCTCCCAAAACTTCACCTAACACATTAAAGTGAAGAAGATACAGGGAAAACCAGCGCCATTCTTGACTTTGAGCGAGATGCCCATGGTATAATCAGCTTAACCCGATAGCAAGTGATTTTAGAACCAATGCTAACAGCATGGGAAGCATCCTGAAATCGGCGTTGTGCAAGCCCACCTTGAGTGGGAAGCCTGAACCGATTCATCCGCTACCCACTTGAACCTCAGGGTTCATAATCCATGTCTGTCGGGGCTATCTTATTAGTCATCCAAACAAAATTCTCAGCAAGTATTGCTTAGGCTTGGTTCCCACAAATCGTTTAACAAATGCACTGACATTAGAAAATTAATAACTCCTTTAATTAAGATCTGTTCTCCTTAATTCATTCAAATCCTATAAAGCAAAAAATACGTAGATTAATTCAGCTTTCTATAAGCTTGATATTCGATAATAAATAAGCAAATAAGTAATGTTAAAATTGAATTAAAAAGGAAGACTATGTTTTCAAGAATGATAAATAGATCCCGCACATCCTATCTACGCCGCCACTCCATGTTTTCTCGAAATTCTGCCTCTCCCGTCCCTAATTTCCAGGGCAAAGAGCTGCACTATGAACCTTTAGAAATAAGGAAGCGATTGTTAGATTCTATCATGCAAGAGCAAAGCCTAGGCTCAATGTTTAGTGCATGGTTCAACAAGCGACCGGTAAAAAGCAGTTTATTTGATTTTCGACAATATTTAACACCAGAGCAGGTTAAATTTGTAAACTTATTGGATGAGCATTGTTGCCAACTCATATTAGATGAGCACTTACCGATACTTGAGAAGTTTTATAAAGCGAAACAACAAGAGCACACGGTTCTTGGCAATCTATATCGCACAATCACTTTTGAAGAGATGCTCTGTCGTTTAATCAAAGCACGGTATGAGGCGGCGTATCAAGACGGCCGACTGCTTTATTATAGAGAGGAGCATCACGAGTTAATTGAGCCGCTGCACCATCTTTCTGATCGCGATAAACTATTAGCAGTGGGTACTTTAGAGGATAAAAGTAAATTATATGAACATTATTTAACCATGGAGGAAAGTGCATTATCGCACCTGGTTTCAGCCAATGGTTATTTTTTGCCAATTGAAAATGGAGTACGATACAGGAACAACGGGGTAGTTCCTCATTACCGTTCGGGAAGTGTTCTGCACGAATTGGAAAAAGCGCATTTGGGGCCAGTATTTATTAATTACGCAGTAGGTCCTGAGCTAAGAAATGGACAGAGTTTGCACTATGATGCATTAATGTGCCTGGAATATGCTGATGAACACCCAGGGCACCCGCATTATGACAGGCGAACCAAAGCGTTAAACCACCAGGGTTTTGTGGCTGTTGTCCAAGACCTCTATGGGGATGAATACCCGCAAGGGCCTAAACCAAAAGAAGCATGCCAGTTCATAAAATTTAAATTGCCGCAAGGGGAGTTTGGCTCTAAAGAGGCTTATTTCTACATTAATGCTTATAAAACCAGGCTAAGGCATACCCTGAAACAAACGCTTATGGCGAGTGCTCTCTTCATGCAGGAACCAGGCGTCATCAGACTAAAAGGCCTTGGTTTGGGTGCCTTCGGCATTAGTGTATTAGATAATGTATTAGAAACTTTATATCTTGAAGTCTTGGATGAATTGTTAAGCACTTTGCCGCTCAAAAAAATTAATAAAGTTGAATTAATTAATTTTCCTTCCTTAATGAAACGTTTTGATATGCATGCAGACGATTTAGATTACTTTATGAATTATGGGAAGGATATGAGTTACCCTGCAACGATAGCGCATCCCCGCATTACGGTGGTTCAGAAATTGACCCCTTGTTTAAGTGATACAGAGGGTGAATATCTGGCGACACAAATATGCGGTGACAGTATTAGCCGTCCTGGAAATGAAGGTGCGCTGGGGTTGCCGCCTCAGAGCAGTGATGAAGCATCCATGTACTATTCTTTAGCAGGAATACATGCTATGCGTGAACAAACAAAGATACCGAATGAAGAATTAGTGGGTAAAATTATTATTACTGATGGGGTACATTGCACAAAACTAGTTGATAAGACAGAACGTGAATTAAGCGCATCCCCAAACTCCTCTATAAACCCTCCCTCTATTTAACGGAGAGGAACATCTGAAATTATTTTGTTATTGCCGCCCCCACGACTTGTTCGCAGGGGCGAACGTAGAAATAATGGATAATGAAAAAGTGACGCTCCTTTGGCCAAAATAACCCAGCCTGGCTGAGAATTGCAAGTCAATCCCCTTATTAATACAAAATTCCTAGTCCCTTTATTAGATCACTAAATTGGCATTTATAACCCCCTAAAAGGTAAAAAATGCGTAGATTAATTCAACTCCCTATAAGCTTGATATTGGATAATAAATATACAAATTTGTTTCAAATCATCTTTAATAGGAGTACGTAGTATGCAATCTCGCTTATTTTTATCCGTTGCACAAAAGGTTCGGCGTAGAAATCCGAATGGATTTTTTAAAGTGGATCCTAATATAAGAATTAGAGGTTTTGAGGAGGTTTGGTGTAATGAGGTACAAGCTATTTTACAATGGCACAATATGGAGCACGGATTTCATCGGCAAAGTATTTCATATTCTTCCACTTCTGAATCAGTTCCTCTTACACCTGAATCTGGACAGACTGCGTATCGTGGATATCCCCTCCTCAACCTTTTTTTATATAGACAACCAACCGATGGAGGTTTATTTACCGTCCCCACTTCACTCACAAATAAAGTGAAACCTTATGAAGATATTTTTGATATGTCTAAGTATGCAAAAGAAAGAGGGCAGGAAGCTCTTAAACATTTAACCGGCCATACTGAATATAGATCATACACTGAAACAATACCAGTTGCGCTAGCCTTCGGATTGGCTAAAGGTCCTGAAAATGGGGCTATTGCTTTAGAACATTGGGCTAGAGAAGGAACGGCTTTAATAGCACCTGTGTACGGCCCTGCATCGGCAATAGATTTTGCTCAAGTGTATGGTCTATTGTATCAGCAAGAGATTGCAGGCCCAATGCTTCCTTTTGCACGACAAAAATGTACCACAATGTTTTACAAAAAAAATGGCTCTCTAAATCCAGAAGAAGGTTTTAATATAATTTCACCATTTAATTTAAGTATAAATCAATTTTTGCTAGCCAATGGTGATCCCGCTGCCGTAAAAATGATCCATCAATATGACCGAAAAGCGCTTAAAGCATCAATTGAGTTTAGTGAATTCTACAGAAAACTACTCGAGGGGCAAATACAGAATTTGAGCAAGGATGAATTGCGGGTTCTCCATGAGCGAGCGGACAATGCCTTTCAAAAAATGCTGAAATTGGAAGAACAGTTTAGAACATATATTGCTTCCAGCATACAAATGCAGCGAGAGCAAGGCAATCTTTTAATGGCGCAATTAGATATCCCTTCTGATATATGCCTTAATACGGCGCTCCGTTGGTACATGAGTGCAATATGTTATTCTAAAGGTAAATTTCTTACCTCTACAAACAACGAGTGTTTATTACAGGTTAATAAAAATGATTTTGTTTTAGAGTTGCCTCAACCATCCGGGGATAGAGTCACAAAAACATTCGGTAAAGAAAAAGCGCTTGCTATTTTACCTCATATAATGTTCCCTGCTTTTGATCTAATATCTGCAGAGGGTGACTTTGATATCAGGGAAGGTTTGCCTAAGCCTATAACTCAATTATTAACTACTTTATTTATTAACCAACTTATGGCTAAAAACGATCCACACGTAGGCCATCTCAGGTTTCAAGCTCCTCATGCATGTGAAGTAAGTAGCTTATGTGAAAAAGAAATGAATAATTTAGAATTCAGCAGTAGAGGATATTACCCTTATGAATAAGTCGATTTTAACACAGATACTTAATGAGAAAGCAAATCCAGGTACTATTTGTAGGCTAAAAAGCTCCTTTGAGTGCCCGGAGAAAGCACAACATTATATGGATGGTGCGAATGCCGTCCCAGGAGTAATTGGGCATTTACAACCAGAGTTAATAAAAGGTCAGCTGAAATATAATGTACATTTAATGTTGTACCATCAATTCGATAAAAAGCAATTTAAGGGCTTTATAGAGGAGTTTGAGAGTGTGGAGATAATACCAACAGCGATTTCTACGACAGTTTCTAAGGAAAAGTCATAAGCTGATTTTTTGAGAATAGAGTTCTCGTTTGGATAATTGAGCATTTCTCAGGAGAGGGACCTTCTAAAACTCCCGGTTAATGCTGCCAATGCGTTACGTTCTTCTTAAGCGCAAATAATTTACTAAGGTATCAGCATTTCTCCATATTCGTCTTAAGAGGGAACATCTCAAATTAGCCGTCGCCGTTGCGTTTGCCTTCGCATTGGCTAAGGTCTTAAGAACAGAGTACCAAAAAAACGATCACGATCATATCCAGGATCTATTGTCATTAAAACACTACACCCTGTTTCCTCTTTCTTTAAAGAAGAACAACTCCTCTAAATTAACTGTGAAGAGTTCCGCTCCTCATCTTATGGATTATCTATTTATTAGTTGCTCTTTCAATAAAAGATATTCATCTCGAACTTTGGCCGCTGCTTCGAACTCCATGTTTTTTGCATGCAAATACATTTGTTTTTCCAGAGTATTGATGTGTTTCACTAATTCCTGTGTTGACCAATGTATGTATTCCGGGCTTGGTTCGGCAACTGCAGCGTTACGCTTTCCTTGATAAGCCCCTTCCATGATATCAGTTATGGACTTACTAATCCCTTTAGGTATGATTCCATGCGCCTCGTTAAATGCTTTTTGCTTCTCTCGTCTTCGGTCAGTCTCATCCAAAGCTCTTTGCATGGAACCAGTAATCTTATCCGCATAGAGAATGGCACGTCCTTTCATGTTACGTGCTGCACGTCCTATGGTTTGGATCAAAGAACGATCGGAACGTAAAAAACCCTCTTTATCTGCATCAAGAATAGCAACTAAAGCGACTTCGGGCATATCCAAACCTTCGCGTAACAAATTGATTCCCACCAAAACATCAAATACCCCCAAACGCAAGTCACGAATAATT
Source organism: Legionella bozemanae (assembly GCF_001648595.1). Lineage (GTDB taxonomy): Bacteria > Pseudomonadota > Gammaproteobacteria > Legionellales > Legionellaceae > Legionella > Legionella bozemanae. Next base: position 260,780 of record NZ_LBAW01000003.1, read on the forward strand.
TCAACTCGTTCTACAGTATCGATATCTGAATGCAAATAACGTACTTTAATGCCATGTTCATTCAAATAGTCGGTTAAATCTTCTGCCATTCGTTTTGTTAAAGTGGTCACTAAAACTCGTCCATTTTGTTGGATTACATAACGAATTTCTGACATTAAATCATCAACCTGAGTACGTACAGGACGAATTTCCACTTCTGGATCGACAAGACCTGTGGGACGCACCACCTGTTCGGCTACATTATCAGAATGCTCTTGTTCGTAAGGACCTGGGGTTGCTGAAATGTAAATCGTTTGTGGTGAACGCTCTTCAAACTCTTCAAACCGTAATGGTCGGTTATCCAGAGCCGAAGGAAGCCGAAAGCCATATTGAACCAATGTTTCCTTGCGGGAGCGGTCCCCTCGGTACATCCCGCCAATTTGTGGGACAGTAACATGGGATTCATCAATAATCAGCAATGCTTCATTTGGCAAATAGTCAAATAAAGTTGGTGGAGGCTCGCCCGCCTCACGCGCTGATAAATAACGGGAATAGTTCTCAATACCGGAGCAATAACCCAACTCCAACATCATTTCCATATCAAAAACAGTGCGTTGCTCTAAACGCTGTGCCTCGACTAATTTATTTTGCTCTTTAAACTCAGCCAGACGCTCTTGCAACTCTTCTTTGACCCAATCCACGGTTTGCAAAATACGATCACGCGGCGTCACGTAATGTGTTTTAGGGAAAATAGTGATCCGCGGCACACGGTGCAGAATTTCCCCAGTAAGCGGGTCAAATTGGGCGATGTTTTCCACCTCATCATCAAATAATTCAATGCGTATCGCATCCCGTTCTGAATCAGCAGGAAAAATATCAATAATATCTCCATGCACTCGAAACTGGCCGCGCTCCAGGGATAAGTTACTTCGAGTGTACTGCATTTCCGCAAGTCGTCTTAAAATTTTACGCTGATCAGATTGTTCTCCACGGGAAAGATGTAATACCATACGTAAATAGGAATCAGGATCACCCAAACCATAAATTGCAGAAACTGTTGCGACAATAATCGCATCTTTACGTTCAATTAAGGCTTTGGTTGCAGACAAACGCATCTGTTCTATGTGCTCATTGATGGATGAATCTTTTTCAATAAAGGTATCCGAAGCAGGCACATAAGCTTCTGGCTGATAATAATCATAGTAGGAAACGAAGTATTCCACCGCATTGTCGGGGAAATATGCTTTAAATTCGCCATAAAGTTGGGCAGCAAGCGTTTTGTTGGGAGCCATAATCAAAGCGGGACGGCGCATGGCTTGAATAACATGTGCTATAGTAAAAGTCTTGCCCGAACCAGTAACCCCTAAAAGGGTTTGTTTGGATAAACCTGATTTCAAGCCGTCAATTAATGAGGCTATGGCAGTCGGCTGGTCGCCAGCAGGCTTATAATCGGCATATAGTTTAAATAAATCTTTCATATCTTATTAGTATATCTCACAGGAGCAACAAATGGATATCGCATTAGCAAAACGCGTGCAAAAAGTTAAGCCTTCACCTACTTTGGCTGTAGCAGCAAAGGCTACCCAAATGCGTGCTCAAGGGCATGATGTCATTAATCTGGGTACTGGTGAACCCGATTTTGACACACCCAATTACATTAAAGAAGCGGCTATCGCTGCCATTAATCAAGGCCATACCAAGTACACTGCTGTTGATGGCATACCTGAGCTTAAAGAAGCCGTTAAAAATAAATTCAAAAAAGATAATGGTCTTGATTATCAAGCCAATCAAATTTTAGTTTCAGTTGGCGGCAAACAAAGCTGTTACAATCTCTGCCAAGCCTTGCTTAATCCAGGTGATGAAGTGATTATTCCTGCGCCATACTGGGTTTCTTACCCCGATATGGTCTTATTGGCTGATGCAACACCTATTATTATTTCTACAACTCCAGCACAACGTTATAAAATCAATGCCCAACAACTGGAAGACGCCATCACCCCCAAAACGCGCATGATCTTTATAAATAGCCCATCCAATCCATCAGGAGTAGCTTACACCCTGGATGAATTAAAAGCTCTGGCTGAGGTCTTAAAAAAACATCCGCAGATTATTATTGCTACTGATGATATGTACGAACATATTCTCTGGAGCCAACCTTTTGCTAATATTCTTAACGCATGTCCTGAATTATATGACCGAACCATTGTCTTAAACGGGGTTTCCAAAGCTTATGCCATGACTGGGTGGCGCATTGGTTATGCAGCAGGCCCCGCTCCATTAATGAATGCAATGAAAACCATTCAGTCCCAATCGACCTCAAATCCTTGTTCCATCGCCCAAAGAGCAGCTGTAGCAGCACTAACTGGCGGCAATGAAAGTGTCATAGAGATGGTAAAAGCCTTTCGCCAAAGACATGACTTTGTGGCCTCCCGATTGCAAGAAATCTCTGGAGTAGAAGTTATTCCAGCGGATGGTACTTTTTATATTTTCCCCAGTGTCCAAGCAATCATAGAAAAACGTGACTATGCCAATGACCTTGAGTTTTCTGAAAAACTGTTAGTTGAAGAAGGGGTTGCCTTAGTCCCTGGCTCTGCATTTGGCAATGAAGGCTGCATCCGTTTATCCTTTGCAACCGGCATGGAAACCTTACAAGATGCCCTGAACCGCCTGCAACGTTTTTGCAGTTAAAAAGAACAAGGACACCTTCTCTTTTTTAGGAGAGAAGGTGTCCATTAAGACCAATGAAAGAATATATTCATCCCTAAATAAACCAGATTTTAAAAAATTATTATTAAATCTACTTGACCCTCAATCAGAATCGTTTTAAGATTCCGACCCTATTCCCCGGTAGCTCAGTCGGTAGAGCGGATGACTGTTAATCATTAGGTCACAAGTTCGAGTCTTGTCCGGGGAGCCAAATCCAGTCTGGGTTTTGGTGTCCTAGCTCGATAATCAAAAACGGGTCTTTCCCAATTACGGGGGCACTCACCAGTTAACAACACAGCACCCTAACACGGGTT